>CAMTBF010000476.1 GCA_947068385.1 uncultured Lachnospiraceae bacterium | reverse complement strand
CCCAGGCGCTGCACCAGCTTGTAGCCGATGTTGCCCGCGTCCAGGTTGGGGAATATCAGGATGTTCGCCCTGCCGCCCACCGGGCTTCCGGGAGACTTGGACTTGGCCACCCCGGGCACCAGAGCCGCGTCCAGCTGCAGCTCGCCGTCTATCAGCAGATGGGGGTACTCCTCCCTGGCGATACGGGTGGCCTCCACCACCTTGTCCACCATCTCATGCTTGGCGCTGCCCTTGGTGGAATGGCTCAGCATGGCGATGACGGGCTTGGGGCCGATCAGGGACTTGAAGCTCCTGTAGGAGGTCTCCGCGATGGCAGCCAGCTCCTCCGCCGTGGGATCCTGGTTCAGGCCGCAGTCCGCGAAGAGGAAGGTGCCGTCGTCCCCCTGGTCCTTGAACTGGGTGTCCATGACGAAGAAGGCGGACACCAGCTTCACGCCGGGGGCGGTCTTCAGGATCTGCAGGGCAGGCCGCAGGGTCTCTGCGGTGGAATGGCAGGCCCCGGCCACCATGCCGTCCGCGTCGCCGGCCTTCACCATCACGATGCCGAAGGTGAGGTAGTCGTTCAGCAGGATCTCTCTGGCCTTCTCCTGGGTCATGCCCTTGGCCTTCCTGGTCTCGTAGAGCAGCTCCACATACTCATCCAGCTTGGAGGTCTTGGCCGGGTCGATGACCACCACGCCGGTAAGGTCTACCTCCAGCCAGCCTGCGCCGTCCGTGATCTTCTCCTCATTGCCCACCATGATGATATCGGCAATGCCTTCCTCCACGATCTTCGCCGCGGCTATCAGCGTCCTCTTGTCCTTGGACTCCGGCAGCACGATCGTCTTCTTGTCGATTTTCGCCCTGTCCTTGATTTTGTCGATATATGACATATCCCTTCTCCTTTCCAGCGCTTTTCCCGCTATCCCCATATTCATTCTGCCTCACAGGCCGGCCGTCTCGCGGCAAATATTAATAATATTTTCACTTAACAAACCGTATTATCCATATTATACTAAAAAAGGGAACAATACACAAGGATCAACTATGCGCTTAATTGTATATTTTCTGATACACAGGCATTTTTCCCTGACCTGATAATATCCACAGTTAAGCTGTTGTAAACGCTTTCAAGTGTGTTATTTTTTTCACATTGCCATTTGATATTTATGTTCGGAAAATCGATAATTGCAGACAGGAGGCCAACCCATGCGGGTAAACGGAATCATTGCGGAATACAATCCCTTTCATAACGGGCACAGATATCAGCTGGAGGAATCCCGCCGCCTCACCGGGGCGGACTATACCGTCATCGTCATGAGCGGGGATTTCGTCCAGCGGGGAGCGCCGGCCCTGGCAGACAAGCAGTCCCGGGCCGAGATGGCCCTGCGCTGCGGCGCGGACCTGGTGCTGGAGCTCCCTGTGCTGTATGCCGCCTCCAGCGCCGAGGCCTTCGCGGCAGGGGCCGTTGCGCTGCTTGACGGACTGGGGGCCGTGACCCATCTGTGCTTCGGCAGCGAGTGCGGCGATGTGGAAGCGCTCCGGGGAATCGCCAGGTTCCTCCTGGAAGAGCCGGATTCCTACCGCGCCGCCCTGAAGGCTTTCCTGAAGCAGGGGCTCTCCTATCCCAGCGCCAGGGCCGGGGCCATATCGGCCTGTAGGGAGGCCGGGGAAGCGCTTCCGGAAGGATGCGGCGAAGTCCTGGCTTCACCGAATAACATACTGGGAATTGATTATATCAAGGCGCTTTTACGTCTCGAGAGCGACATGGTTCCCGTGACGGTACAGAGGGTGGGAGCCGGATATCATGAGGGCTTCTATGGCGGATTCCCCGCGCCCGCGCAGTCTGCTTCCAAGCCGGGACAGGAGCCGGGGCCGTCCCTTCCCTCCGCCCTGGCCATCCGTCAGGCGTTGCAACAGGGATGCCCGCTGGCCCGGCTGGCTGGCTCCATGCCCGGGGAGTCGCTGCAGATTCTGAGTGCTTACACGGAAAATGCCAGGCTCCTCCACGCGGACGACTTCTCTTCTCTTTTGTACTACAAGTTACTAATGGAGCAGGGGCAGGGATATGAAAAATATATGGACGTGTCCCAGAGCCTTGCAGACCGCATCGGGAGACAGTTGAACGGCTTCGCAGGCTATGAGAGCTTTTGTGAGTTATTGAAGACAAGGGATATGACCTATACCAGAATTAGCAGATGCCTGCTGCACATCCTGCTGGGCATCGAGAAGGCCCACATGGAGCTGGGGCTGCGCCTGGGCCATGCCCCCTACGCCAGGGTGCTGGGCTTCCGCCGCCAGGCCGCGCCCTTGCTCGGGGCCATAGGAAAGCTTTCCTCCGTCCCGCTCGTCACCAAGCTTGCTGACGCGAAAAAGAGCCTGAAGGCAGATGCCTACAGGCTCCTGGAGCTGGATGTCCAAAGCAGCGCGCTCTATCAGGCGCTTGTATGCGCACATACCGGGCGGCCGCCAAAGAACGAATTCTCCACGCCCCTGGTGATTTTATGATGCGGGAGCCGCCTGGCTTTCTGTCCCACTCTATCCCCCGTTGTATCTCTCGATTACGCATTCATGCCTTTTGCTGTCTTTGTCATAGCATATCCCTACCAGCAGGAGGTTCTCTTCATACTCCTCCAAAGCTCCCGCATATTTTCTTTCCTGAATCTGGCTGATGGCCCCCTGGGCCGATTTGTCCCATTTCAGCTCCACTATCAGCGCAGGCTTGTCTGTGTGTCTCCTCGGCAGGAAAGCAATATCCGCGAACCCTTTCCCTGATGGCAGCTCCCTGATCAGCGTATAGTCCTTTCTGGCCACATAATATGCCAGCGTGATGACACAGCTTAAAGAAAGCTCATTATTGTAGGCAAGCACGGATGTATTCGCCAGATGCACCTCGTCAATCCGCTTCGCCACGCTTTCGCTGTCTCCGCATATGGTCGCCTCCAACAGCTCCTCCGATTCCCGCAGTGCGTCCGAAATCCCCTCCCATCCGCTGTACTCCACCGCGTTCCGGAACTCATCCGCCACTTCCTGATTGGGGATATGAACCTCCTTCCGCTCAGCGTCATAGGTCAGATACCCCAGATGCACCAGCAGCGTCAGCACATCATCTTTGCTCTTCATGCTCCACATATCGTTCTGGAATGTCCTGGTATTTATCCTGTAGCGCAGACCGGACAGCATGGAAATGATGGCGTCCCGCAGACCGTCCTCATTCATCCCTATATAATATTTCAGCGATTCATAGGTCTCTGTCTCCGTCCAGTAGTCCCCGAATTCCCCA
>CAMTBF010000475.1 GCA_947068385.1 uncultured Lachnospiraceae bacterium | reverse complement strand
GATTTTTGATGAAAAGCTCAGCGTCCGCGAGGTGGAGAAGCTGGTAAAGAATCTGCACAAGCCTGAGAAGCCAAAGAAGAAGCCCGATGTGACCATGCAGGTCATCTATCAGGATATCGAGGACAAGCTGAAGCAGCGGCTGAGCACAAAGGTGACGGTTACCTCAAAAGGGGAAGGTTCTGGGAAAATCGAGATTGAATTTTACAATCACGAGGATCTGGACAGACTGTTAGATATCATATCATAATGAAAAGAGAAACAGGCAGGATACTGAAGGAGATATATGAATACAATAGGATGTAGCGCGTTTTTAGACCAGATTGGCATCGGCTCCTTTGACTGGGGGTATCTGGCGGCAGGGATGCTGGGGCTGGCCGTCCTGATGCTTGTCGTGCTGATACTTTTGATCGTACTGATCGTAAAGGTGAGCAGGCTCAGGAAAAGGCTGGATCGGTTCGTCCTGGGGAAGGATGGGGCCAGCCTGGAGGAGGATATCCTGAAGCTGTTCCAGGACAATGAGCTTCTCAAGGAAGGGGCGGAGAAGAACAGGCAGGACATCGATACCATATTCAGGAGGCTGCAGACGGTATACCAGAAGATGGGGCTTGTACGGTACGATGCCTTTAACCAGATGGGCGGGCAGCTCAGCTACAGCCTGGCGCTGCTGGATGAGAACGACAACGGCTTTATCATCAATTCCGTCCACAGCACCGAGGGCTGCTATTCCTATTCCAAGGAAATCAGGAATGGCGACAACAGCATCTCGCTGAGCCAGGAGGAGGCAGAGGCGCTGGCCATCGCAAAAGGGACAGCGGTATAAGCGGAAATAAACAGAAAGGATAGGAAAGCCATGATAGATATTAAGTTTTTGAGAGAGAATCCCGATATTGTAAAGGAGAATATCCGTAAGAAGTTCCAGGAGGAAAAGCTGGCCCTGGTGGACGAGGTGATAGCCCTGGACGCGGAGAGCAGAAAGGCCAAGCAGGAGGGGGACAGCCTCCGGGCGTCCAAGAATAAGATATCCAAGGAAATCGGCGCGCTGATGGCCCAGGGCAAAAAGGCGGAGGCGGAGGAAAAGAAGGCGGAGGTGGCGGCTAACGCCAAAAGGCTTGCGGAGCTGGAGGCCCTGGAGCCCCAGCTGCAGGAGAAGATCACGAAGATCATGATGGTGATACCCAACATCATCGACGCCTCCGTTCCCATCGGCAGGGACGACAGCGAGAACGTGGAGATCGAGAAGTACGGGGAGCCCGCAGTGCCTGATTTCGAGGTGCCTTATCACGCGGACATCCTGAACAGCATCAACGGATTGGACAAGGATGCGGCAGGGCGCACCAGCGGGAACGGCTTCTATTATCTGATTGGGGACGCGGCCAGAATCCATTCGGCCATGATCAGCTATGCCAGGGACTTCATGATCGACAAAGGCTTCACCTACTGCATCCCGCCCTTCATGATTCGCAGCAGCGTGGTGAACGGGGTCATGAGTTTTGCGGAGATGGAAGCCATGATGTACAAGATCGAGGGGGAGGATCTATATCTGATCGGAACCTCAGAGCATTCCATGATCGGCAGGTTCCAGGGACAGATCGTCACCGAGGCCAATCTGCCCATCACCATGACCTCCTATTCCCCCTGCTTCAGAAAGGAAGTGGGATCCCATGGAATAGAAGAGAGGGGCGTCTACAGGGTGCATCAGTTCGAAAAGCAGGAGATGGTAGTGCTGTGCAGGCCTGAGGATTCCATGGACTGGTACAATAAGATGTGGTCTTATACGGTGGAGTTCTTCCGCAGCCTGGACGTGCCCGTGCGGACACTGGAGTGCTGCAGCGGGGATCTGGCTGACCTGAAGGTGAAGTCCTGCGACATCGAGGCCTGGAGCCCCAGGCAGCAGAAATATTTTGAGGTGGGATCCTGTTCCACTCTGGGGGACGCCCAGGCCAGGCGCCTCGGCATCCGCACCAAGGGAGAAAATGGGACTTATTATGTGCATACACTAAATAATACGGTGCTGGCCACGCCCAGAGGGCTCATCGCGTTCCTGGAGAACAATGTGGAGGCGGACGGGAGCATCCGCATCCCGGAGGCGCTGCGCCCCTATATGGGAGGCAGGGACAGGATACTTCCGGGCGGTGCCAGATAAAATCTGTCAGGAGAGAAGAGATACGTGACAGGGGAAAGAAGGTGAAATATTTGCATAAATATTTGCGTGCCATTGGATTCAGCAAATTGGAGAGCCATAAGAGGCTGCAGGAGCTGTTGGCGGAGGTGGTCATGAACGCCGACAGGCGCAGTATCGTGAAGGGGCAGAATGACGCACTGTCAGGTGAATTTTGCAAAGATTTCGCCAATGGGATCGGAATCGCCGTGTGCGGGGAGTTCGATGAGGATGAGAGATTCATCTATGAATATTATTATCCCTATCTGGAGGGGACGGGCATCACCTCCTGCGAGGACGTGTCCGTGGAGCGCCATGCGGAAAAGGAATCCTACGCAGGGGTGTGCGATGACATGAAGGTCGGAATGTCGTTGATTTTTTATCTGAAAAACAAGATACCCTATATGCGTGCCATGGTGGAGGACCAGCTCCCTGTCCGGGGCACCACGCTGACGCTTTCGGCCCTGTCCATTAGTGGGACGATCCTGCTGCCCATCCAGAAGAATGAGCAGCAGGTACAGCAGGGGAAGCAGAACTCCGCCGCCAGGAGCTCCCTCATGGCAGCCGCCAGGAAGGGGGACGAAGATGCCATCGAGACGCTGACCCTGGAAGATATGGACATGTACACCACCATATCCAGGCGCATCCAGAAGGAGGATGTGTTCAGCCTGGTGGATACGTATTTCATGCCCTACGGCGTGGAGTGCGACCAGTATTCCGTCCTGGGCGAGATCATGGCGGTCCGCCAGGTCACGAACCAGATAACGGGAGAAAAAATTTTTATTTTAACAATTTGCAGTAATGAGTTGACATTTGACGTATCTATTAATATAATAGATGTATACGGTGAGCCACAGGTGGGAAGGAGATTCAAAGGAACCATCTGGCTGCAGGGAAGCATCAATTTCCCGGAGGGGTTCGCGTAGGCGATGGCAGGCTGTATGAAGGGAGTCGTGTTTCTGTAGCTCAGCAGGATAGAGCGTCCGCCTCCTAAGCGTTTTGCTAGGCGTCCGCCTTTCCGTCAAATATTTGGTTTATTTTGTAATAAGTTTCTGTAGCTCAGCAGGATAGAGCGTCCGCCTCCTAAGCGGAAGGCCAGCGGTTCGAA
>CAMTBF010000474.1 GCA_947068385.1 uncultured Lachnospiraceae bacterium | reverse complement strand
GACATCGACATGTTCCGGGAGCTGGCATGGCTGTTCCATATGACCATAGACAGCATCGTGGAAGGGGATCTTACATTTGCCCAGAAAAGCAGCCAGAAAGCCCTCCCAGCCAGCGTGGAAGCCCTCTTCCCGGATGCCGAAAGGCGAAGGCTCCTGGGCAGCCTGTCCACCTACTGCTCCGACACGGAACTCTACAACATTGCCAGGGAGCTGTCCGAGGGAAGCCTGGAGCTGACCGTCCAGGCGGGCATCGCGAGAACGGAAAGCGCGGCTTGTCAGGAGGGCAGAGCACACCAGGAAAGCAGGGCACACCAGGAACGCGGCATATGCCAGGAGGGACGCCCCAGGACGGGGGAGAGAAAGGTCTCCATACCCGCCAGCCTTCTCGGCGAGAACACGCTGCGGGAGACAGCACCCTATTTCGCAAAGGCCCTGGGAGAAATGATGGGCAACACGGAGCCGGGTCTGCGGCGGATCGAGGAGCTGATGTGCTGCCCGGAATGCGGAGAGAAGCTTTCTCTTGGAGATAAAGACGAAAATAAGCCTATATTTATATGTAAAAACAGTCACCGTTACGATGTGACAGACGGCGTGGTATATTTTGGCTCCCGTGAGATTCCTGGAGAGCTCTGGTCTCTGTACATGAGGAACTACCAGGACTATCTCCGGGAACAGCGCCATCCGGGGAATCCGCGCTATCAGATGGGGGCCGTTCCCTGTAGCGAGGTGCGCTGGCAGATGTTGAAAAAACTCCGCCCCCGGGTGATTCTGGACATGGCCTGCGGCACCTGCAACGGGCTGAAGTATGACTTGCAGCGCATCAACTGGCCCTGTCTCGTGATTATGGCAGACCTGTCCCACCGCATCCTCAAGTACAACAAGCGGTATTTCAGCGAGGAGATGGCGAACCCTTACGTGGATCTCGTATGCCTGGCCTGTGACTGCGCCCATCTGCCGATTCGGGACGACTGCATCGACATGGTGGTCTCAAACGGCGGATTTGAGAGCATGCAGTCCAAAATGATGGACGGCTTCCGGGAGGGATACCGGGTGTTGAGACCCGGCGGCCATGCGGTGTACAACATCAGCATTGTGGGGGACCATACCTCGGAAAATACGAAAAAATGGGAATATCTATACGGCACAGTGGATGAAAGCTATTCCCTGCATGAAAAACTCTACGATATAGAAGAGTGGGAACAGGTCTGCAGGAGCACAGGATACGCCGCCACAGAGACGAAAGAAATCTACGGGGAGCTGCCCGCGCCGGAGGGAGACGTGTTCCCCTTTGAGAATGAAATCTTGCAGTGGATGGGGGAGTATCTGTGCGTATCGGAGAAATAGCCGGCTCCGCTATTTCCCTTTAGGCGTCTCAGGCCCCTGGCCCGCCTTATTGGAGAAAAAGCATTGGCAGAAGTTAATTCAAAATGACGCGCTGTCGATATAAAAGGAAGAGGGAAGAATTCTTGTCGTCAGCGGAAGGCGGATATCGGTATTGTCCGTGACGATTGCCTGGCGACTATGTGCTGTACCAGGAGGATATGATATGGAAGTGAGAAATGTGCAGGCCGTTGTGTTAGGCCAGGACGGCGCCGACCGGTTGGCAGAGAAAGGGTTACATAGCCGTGAGGAACTGGTTGAAAGGGTCAGGGACACTTTCGTGCCCAAGAGAGACTCTTTTGAGAAATTGAAGGTGAAAGACTTAAGCGGCTGCGAATGCTATGCCAATTACCAGATTACCACGCCGCTGCCCAAATCCTTGTTCGGGGATTCCTTTGGATATGAGATGCAGAAAGATATCGGAAAGCACATGGAAGCCTACTATGCGGGCAAGATGGATGACGAGGAGCTGGGGCAGTATTTCAATGCCTGCTGCACCGAGATGCGGAAGTACCAGGCACAGTGCCATCGGGCCTCGGGGGACGCGGAGGCGGACAACCGGAAAATCATCAGCCAGGTATATGAGATTTTTGCCTAGGAAAACGCCAGGGCGGCCAGAAGGGCCAACTATGACGAGGGCGCGGCAATCAATGGGAGCTATGGCTACCGGAACGACGACTGGGTGTACTATAATGCGAATTATTATTATCAGTGTGCCGATACAAAGGAAAAGCTGGGGACAATGGCAGGCGACATGGCCGGAAAGTGGGGCACATGTTCCATCGACACGGAAGAAATCGAAAGAAATTCTGACCTGACCCTGGACGGCGGGTTCGACTTCAACAGCGGCTGGAATTTCACCTACCGGAATCAGGTGGGGCGGGCCAGCCTGGCAGACGAGGCCACGGCGCCCCCGAGAGATTTCAGGTTCTTCTATAAGGAAGATGTGGACAATGTGGCCAAGATGGGGATGTGGATAGGTGGCAGCAGGTATGAGAAGGACATTCCCTTCTACGTCACGCCGGACAGCCTGAAAGGGCAACTGTTCCAGGCAGACCGCGTCATGGAGGAATTTGAGGAAGAGATAGGCCATGTGGAAGGATATTCCGATTTCATGAAACAGCTTTCCCTCTTCACAGGATGGTACGGGTGGACGACGGGAATCAACAACCGGTTCGGAAACTATGTGCCGGACGGCAGCTATTGGGAGTACGGATAAGCGATTATGAGGAATAGAGTAGATTATGTAAAGAAAGCGCGTGCTTTGGCGGAAAGCAGCGCTTTCTTCGTGTGAGGAATCTATGAGGAACTTACCGCGATTCCGGCATCCGGAAGCCCGCCAGCGCCCTGTTGAGGTAGTCGTTGAAAGGCTTCATGGTTCGGAAAAGCTCCGCCGCTTTTGCGAGGAGAGCCTCCCCGTCCAGCAGCTCCGCGTCCCGGAGCGGATATTCCAGATACCAGCTCTTGTACTTCAGATATTCCGCCTGGGGGTGCTCCAGATGCGCTCTACACAGCCGATGCGTTTTTCACCACCGAAAGCTGCGTGGAATCCAGGAATTCCCGGATAAGGCTCCTGGTCCGCTCGGGCGCCCGGTAAGGCCTGCAGAAGGAAAAGTCCTGGGACAGATCGTCAATCTCTTCCATGGCGCATTTCACGTCAAGCATAGTGCAGGGGGGAATCTCCCCGGCACTGGTGTAATCCAGCCGCAGGGGATCAAGCCTGTGGCTGGAAATCGCGTAATTGATCCTGTCCCTGCACCGGCATCTGCCGTTTCCGTATTCGCCGCAGTAGGTTCCCGGAAAATCCGCCATCTTTTTGCGGATCCGGGAGAGCTTCTGGCGGTAAGCCTTCGGGGTCATGTCCAGAATCTCCCCAGCCATGCGGCTG
>CAMTBF010000473.1 GCA_947068385.1 uncultured Lachnospiraceae bacterium | reverse complement strand
ATCGGCCTGTTGGGCGACAGCTATTACGGGCTGGTGGAGAAGGTGCCCGCGCTGGCAGCCGTCTACGGGTTCCTGTTCCAGATCTCCTCCTACACCCGCAACGGCCTGTTCCTGGCGCCCCTGTTTTTGGTGCTGGGGGCCTGGATGGCGGGGGCGGCGCAGGGCCAGGACGACAGGGAGCTTTCCGAGAAGCGCCTGTTCCTCTGCTCCCTCTCCGCCCTGTGCTTTGCCCTGATGACCGGGGAGGCGTTCCTGCTGCGGCATTTTGAGTTACAGCGCCATGACAGCATGTACCTGCTGCTGGTTCCGGTGATGTTCTTCCTGTACCGGTTCCTGCTGTGCGTCCCCGCGAAATCCGACGGGGCCTTCCGGACGGCCTCCACCTGGATCTACGTGCTGCACCCGGCCTTCATCGTGGTGGTGAGGGGCATCGCGAAGCCCCTGGGCCTGACGGGGCTGCTGGTGGACAACAGCCTCGTCCATTACCTGGCGGTGTCCCTGCTGTCCGTGGCCGCCGCCTTTGCCATGGTCTGGCTCCTGGGCATGCTGAAGGCCCGCCGCCAGTCCGCCGATAAGGTGCCGCAGCGGACGGTCCCCGCAGCCCGCGGGCGCGGCGGAAAGCGGCCTGAGGCTACCGATGGGGCGTGGACGGAGGAAAGCGCGGAGGACGATTGGGACGATATGGGCGATACGGCCGAAACGGAGTCCGATATTACATACGATGATGGATTGAATTGCGATTACGAAGAAGGGGCGGAAGGATCCTATGATGAGGCCTATGTAGAAGAGGCTTATCCGGAGGATATGGAAGTTCCTGTTCCAGAGGAGCCCTGGGCGGAAGACGGCCCGGAGGGGGATGTCGGGGAGCATATGGCTTCCGAGGCAGAGGGATATGCCATGGGGGAGGGCTTCCCGGAGCCTGAGGGCCATGCCGGGACAGCCTCCGCCAGGTATGAAGACGCGGGGGATCCCCCGCATGGGGCTTCCCCCGCCTCCCGGGCCTGGATCGAGGTGGACACCCAGGCGCTGGCCCACAATGTGGAAGCGCTGCGCGCCCGGCTGCCCGAGGGGTGCCGGCTGATGCCCGCCGTCAAGGCCCAGGGGTACGGCCACGGGGCCGTGCTGGTCTCCAGGCAGCTGAACGCTCTGGGCGTGGACGCCTTCTGCGTGGCAGGCATCGGGGAGGCCATAGAGCTGCGGGAGGCGGACATCCGGGGCGAGATCCTCATACTGGGCTATACGCCCCCCGAGGACTTTCCCCTGCTGGCCCAATATCAGCTGACCCAGACCGTCATAGACTACCCATACGCCCGCCTGCTGAGCCAGGCGGAGGCGGACATCCATGTCCACATCGGCATCGACACCGGCATGCACCGCCTGGGCCTGCGCTGTGAGGAGATCGATGCGATCCAGGCTGTGTATGACCTGCCCCACATGGTCATCGACGGGCTCTTCACCCATCTGTGCGCCTCCGATTCGCCCCTGCCGGAGCACAGGGCCTTCACCGAGGCCCAGGTCAGGGCCTTCTATCAGGTGGTGGATTACCTGAAGGAAGCGGGCTATCCCTGCCCCAGGCTCCACCTGCTGGCCAGCTACGGCCTCCTGACCCTGCTCCAGGGCCGCAGCGGCCTGCGGGAGGAGCAGCCCAGGCGGTTTGCAGAGAGACGGATTGCCTCGGCAGAGCTGAAGCTGGCGGCAGACTATGTCCGCCCGGGCATCGCCCTCTACGGGGTCATGAGCACCGAGGCCGACACATGCCGGTGGAAGGATGTGCTGAAGCCCGTCCTGTCCCTGAAGGCAAAGGTGGCCTCCGTGAGGCCCCTCTATGCCGGTGAGGGCGCAGGCTATGGCATCGCCTTTACCGCCGAAGAGGACATGCGGATTGCCGCCGTCTCCATCGGCTACGCAGACGGCCTGCCCAGGGAGCTTTCCCATGGCAAGGGCAGCGTCCTGATCGGCGGCCACAGGGCCCCCATCATCGGCAGGGTCTGCATGGACCAGGCCATCGTGGACGTCAGCGGGATTCCCCGGGTCCGGCCCGGGGACACCGCCGTGATCATCGGCGCAGACCGGGAGGAGGAGATCACGGTAGGCCAGATAGCGGAACAGTGCGGCACCATCAGCAACGAGATCCTGAGCCGCCTGGGAGCCCGCCTGGACCGGATTCCTGTATAGCCCGCCCGACCAGATCCGCCCCAAGCCACCGACAAAAAAGCCCCGGCCTTCACGCGCCGGGGCTTTGGAAATCCTGAATGATCGAACAGGGGAAGCTTTCCCCTGCCCGCCGCGCGGTCTGTGCATATAAAAAAATAACCAAACCCAAGTTTGATTATCTTCCTCCAAGGCTACGTATATATAATGAAAAGAGCGATAGACGGGACTCGAACCCGCGATTTCCACCTTGGCAAGGTGGCGCTCTACCAACTGAGCCACTATCGCATTGCCTGCAGGCTGCCATGACCGCCTGCACTTGTATCAGTATACGGCAAATATTCCTGTCTGTCAAGTAATATTTTCAATTTCCGCGAAATTCTTTTCCGCCACATTTTCCACAGGGCTTCCCGCAGGATCCGCAGGCCTCTGCTCCGTGCATTCGGTACAGCCGTCCCTGCAGGGGACGGCGGGCGAGAAGGCATCCTTCGCCTTGTACAGCTCCTGCTGGAACGTCCGGAAATCCGGCTCCAGGAAATCGAAGGCCAGGAAGGCTATCTTGCCGCCGGCATACTCGATCACGAATATCTTAAAGGGCCTGACAAAGTAGTACACGGGCACGGCCACCAGCCCTATGCACATCAGGATGAGGCAGTTGCTGACGATGGCGTGCAGCCCGAAGTAGAGATGGTCCACCGCCTGCACGAACAGCAGGAAGCATCCCGTCAGCACGCTCAGCAGGATCACGAACAATACCCCCAGCAGGAAGACGAAGCCGAACCTGGCGGTGGAGAAGCCCGAGCCGGTGACGTCCCTCACGTCGATGGTATATTCCCCCTTCTTGACCCGATAGGCACGGCCCATGTTGTGGAAATACCTGCCCTTCACATATACGCGCTTGTCCGTCAGCACGCAGAAGTGGCTCTTCATGCAGCCCTCATCCAGAAACTTGTACAGAAAGCCCTCCCCTAAAATGGCCGCTTTCCTCTCCGTTGCATCCATAAACAGACTGTTCAATTCTCCCATACTCTCAAAATTCCCCCTGTGTCAGTGCTTGCCGTGCCCCCAGATCCCGGGCAGCCTCCAAAAGCCTTATTTCCCGGAAGAATATCAGGTAAAAAACCAA
>CAMTBF010000472.1 GCA_947068385.1 uncultured Lachnospiraceae bacterium | reverse complement strand
CAAGAAACTCCTCCCATCCTCATGGAACAGCAGGAAGCCGTGGACGAAAGAAATCGGAGACTTTATTGACAGACTCGTCTATGAGAAGATTTCCGTAAAACCCGGGCATCCGTTATTCACAGCGATTATTGTAGAATGTGATGTGGTAATCTATCTTGATATCAGCGAAGCGTTGCTGGCAGAGCACTGCAAAAAGAGAGGGAATAGTTTCACGGATGCAAAAAATGTAAAGGATGCTGTGGAGGGGGACTGGAACCATCACAGAGAAAAAGGCGGAAAAACCTTTTATTATCTATGTGTCACAGAATAAAGGTGCGGCTGACCTGATTGCAAAGCTGGGGAAAGCGAAAATCATAAAGCTATAGAGCGAGGAACATAATGATCATAAAAAACGAATATCCGATTTTAGAGTACAGTACGGACAGAATCGCCGTCATCAATCCGGACAGGGACGCGTCTAAAGCGGACAGGGACGGACAGGGCGGGGGCGGGTCCCCGCGTTTCCCCAGGCTCTGCCTGGTCACGTTCTTCGAGGAGGTGCTTGACAGCGCGGTAGAGAGGTACGGGGGAGAGAAGATAGGGACATATGTCTCCGAAATGAAGGACTTCCATGTATACCGCTTCAACGTGGACGGCACGGAAGTCTGCGCCGTACAGGCAGTGGTGGCTTCCGGCTCCATCGCCATGATGACCGAAATGCTCTACGGCAGCGGCGTGGAGGTGATCGTCTGCTGCGGTGGGTGCGGGGTGCTGGACGACATTCCGGAAGGAGCCGTCATCCTGCCGGTGCGGGCCCTGCGGGACGAGGGGGCATCCTACAAATATCTGCCGCCCGCCCGTTTCATTGAGCTGCAGTCCGGGCCCATCGAGCGCTTCCGGAAAGTCCTGTCCGGCCACGGCATCCCCTACATAGAATGCGCCACCTGGTCAACGGACGGCTTCTACCGGGAGACCAAAGAGATGGTGGCCTACCGCAGGGAAGAGGGCTGCAGAGCCGTGGAGATGGAGTGCGCCACCATGGCGGCCATCGCCCAGTTCCGGGGCAAGGTCTTCGGCCAGCTGCTCTATAGCGGCGACATCCTCATCGGCGACGCGGAGGACTATGACGACAGGAACTGGAACAATAATGTTTCCGCTAGGGAGAGGCTGTTCGCGCTTGCTTTGGAGGCGCTGTGCATGCTATGAATTGTTTTGATAATGCTTTTTGGGAGCTGCTGGACTCTCTGGTGAAGGACTCGGAGATAGTGATAGACAGGCCGAAAGGAACGGCACATCCCAGGTACCCGGATTCTATCTACAAGGTGGATTACGGATATCTGAAGAACACCTCGTCCATGGACGGCGGCGGTATCGATGTGTGGGTGGGGTCGGGAGAGAAGCGGATTGACGCAATCATGTGCATCGTCGATTGCCTGAAACGGGATTCCGAAATCAAAATCCTGATTGGCTGTACGGAAGAAGAGAAGGAACTGGTATATCAGACCCATAATGAGACACAGTATATGAAGGGCATCCTGATAAGGCGGTGAAAGCATGAGCAGACTGGTTAGGGAGCGGTATGACAGGAAAATGGGAAAATGCCGTTAACACGGCGGAGTGGGATAAAAATGACGACAGAATATTTACAGACAAAAGGCCGGATATTTGACATACAGCGGTATTCCATCCATGACGGGACGGGAATCCGAACAATCTGCTTCCTGAAGGGCTGCGTGCTGCGGTGCAAATGGTGCTGCAACCCGGAGTCCCAGGAGTATGGGATCCAGGAGATGACCGTCCAGGGCAAGACGAAGATCATCGGCCGTGACGTGACGGTGGCAGAGGTCATGGAGACTGTGGAGAAGGACAGGCCTTACTACCACCGCTCCGGCGGAGGACTGACCCTGTCCGGCGGGGAGAGCCTCTGCCAGCCGGAGTTCGCCAGAGATTTGCTCCATGCCGCCAAGGCCGTGGGGATCAATACCGCTATGGAGAGCATGGGATGTGCGAAATGGGAGGTCATTGAGGAAATCCTGCCATATCTCGACCACTATCTCATGGACATCAAGCACATGGACAGCGAAAAGCATAAGCGCTTCACCGGAAAGGGCAACGAGCTGATGCTGGAGAACGCGGAGAAAATCGCCGCATCCGGTCAGACGTTCCTCAGCATACGGGTGCCCGTAATCCCCACTTTCAATGACACCCCAGAGGAAATCAGAGCTATCGCCCGGTTCGCGGACAGGCTCCCCGGGGTGGAGGAGATTTATCTGCTGCCATACCACAGGTTAGGCCAGGACAAGTACGCCAGCCTGGGCAGGGCCTACGAGCTGCCGGACATCCTGCCGCCGGAGACGGAGCATATGGAGCGGCTGAGGCGGGAAGTGGAGAGCTGTACGAAATTGAGATGCCATATAGGCGGTTAGAAGTGCAGATTAGGCATTTGGTAAGCGAATGAGGTGTTTGTTTGAAAAATGTGAGAATCATAGAAGACATCACGAATTTTATTTTCGTGGAGGACAAGCTGGAAAAGGCTGATGTCATCTTCATCCCCGGCGGCTCCTACCCGGAGCTGCCGGAGCGGGCGGCCCAGCTGTGGAAGGCCGGGTACGCCCCCTATGTAGTGCCATCAGGCAGGTATTCCGTGACCATCGGTAAATTCACAGGCGTGAAGTCAAAAGCGGATACCTACCGGAAAGACTATGCCACAGAGTGTGAGTTCTACACCGATGTGCTGCAGACAAACGGCGTTGCCCCGGACTGCATCCTCCAGGAGGACCAAGCCCAGTTCACCGCCGAGAACGCCAGGTTCTCCAGGAAGCTCCTGGATGCAAAGGGACTGCATCCGAAGAAGGCCATCATCTGCTGCAAGGGGTTTCATGCCAGGAGATGCCTGATGTATTACCAGCTATGCTTTCCCGATACAGAACTCCTGATTGCGCCTGTAGAGGGAAAAGTGACCAGGGAAAACTGGTATCGGACGGAAGCAGGCCAGAGGAGAGTGCTGGGGGAGCTGGCCAGGCTGGGGACACAGTTCACGCCGGAGCTTACGCCGGAGATGGCGGAGGCCATGAAGCTTGGGTGACGAGGGGCCAGTTCGGTGAAGGAGGTAGCATAGAGGATGGACTACAGACTTGTAACGGAAGCTATGTCCGGCTATGACATACCGGAATCGGAATCGACTTTGCTGCGGCACAATGAGAATATGACCTTTCGCGTAGGGACAGATTACCTGCTGCAGATTCATGAGCCTGTCCAGGGCTTCGAGACACAGCATCTCTATGAAGGGCTGGACCGCATGGC
>CAMTBF010000471.1 GCA_947068385.1 uncultured Lachnospiraceae bacterium | reverse complement strand
AGCAACAACTGGTTCAAGGCCTTCTGCTTATCCAGCTCGTCTAATTCCTGCATGGCGATGATGGCGCAGGAGCCATGTCCGTTGCGTGTTAGATAGACTCGGTTCCCATAGGAAACCTCATTTACTACAGCTGTGTAATTTCTCAAGTCTGATACGGGTTTTATGTTCGGCATTTCGCATCCCCCAATTCTTCCAAACTGCTTGCTGATAGTATTATACCAGCTCTTTGCCATTAACTGCAACAAATTTGCGTGGAAATTTACGGCAAAATTTACAGCACAGGGAGATGCCGCCATTCCCCTTACATCCTGGCCTCCATGAGGTTGCTGGAGGCGTACCGCCGGAGCCCCCGGTAGAAGACGACGGCCGCCAGGGCGCAGATCAGGACGGTGTAGAACAGGATCCGGGCCAGGCTCCCCCAGTCGAACTCCACCATCACATGCACGGGCCGGTAGATGACCATGCCCACGGGGAGGATCTGGAAGAGCAGGAACCTGGCCGCGCCGTGGAAGATGCCGTCCGGGTAGGTGGCGAAGCTGATGGAGCTGTTCACCATATGCTGGGCGAAGGCATCCGCCCGCAGGAACCAGAAGGACAGGCTCCCCAGCAGCAGAGCGAAGGCCGCCAGGATCACCGCGCCGGTGACCGTGAACAGCAGGAACAAGAGCAGCCGCCCCGGGCTGAAGCAGAACACGCACAGCAGGATCAGCCCATACAGCAGGTCGCCGATGGCCGAGGTGCTGGTGGCCGAGGTGATGACGCCCAGGAGCACGTTCTTGGGCTGCACCAGATAGGAGTCCAGCTTCCCGCTGACGATCAGGTCGGGCAGGGAGAAGGCCCTGGCGAACAGGATCCGGGACAGGCCGAAGGTGCTGGCGGCCAGGCCCCACAGCAGCATGACCTCCCGCATGGTATAGCCGCCGATGTCCTCCTTTATATGGAAGAGAATCATCCATTGCAGGATGAAGGTGGCATTGTTGAGGATCATGAAGCCGATGTTGGTCAGGAAGGTGACGCGGTTCAGCATCTCCCGCATGATATTGTATTTTATGGCCAGCAGGCAGACCCGCAGCTGGTTCTTAACCGCCGTTGACATATAATTTCCTTACCCCCTTTCCGTAGAGATAGAACATGAGCCCCAGGGCCGCGCCCAGGTACAGGGCCTGGGCCAGCAGGATTTCCAGATATTTTTCCATGGAGAAG
This sequence comes from uncultured Lachnospiraceae bacterium, assembly GCA_947068385.1. Classification (GTDB taxonomy): domain Bacteria; phylum Bacillota; class Clostridia; order Lachnospirales; family Lachnospiraceae; genus Acetatifactor. The sequence continues at coordinate 2,079 of CAMTBF010000471.1, read as the reverse complement.
TCCACGATCAGCTTGGCCGGGCCGTAGCAGACGGTGTAGACAGGCGTGAACTTCACCAGGGGCTGGAGGGCCGCCGGGAATATCTCCACCGGAAACAGGGTGCCCACCACCAGCAGGAGCTTGCTGTAGAGCCACTGGAAGGGATTGGAGTCCTCGATCCAGAAGGAGATCATGCTGATGCACAGCCGCAGGACCGCGTCTATGGTGATGCCCGCGATGACCACGGGCACCGCCGCAAGGAGCGCCAGGGGGCTTGAATCCGGCAGAGGCCCCACGAAGACGATGCCCAGCCCCAGGGCCGGCAGGGCGAACATGGGAAGCTGGATGCTCCATCCGCCCGTATATTTCGCCAGACAGTAGAGGCAATAATGGTAGGGCTTGCCCATCAGGTAGGCGATATTGCCGCCCCGGATGTCCCCGGCCACCTGTCTGGTCACCACCTGGGACGGGGTGCCGAACCAGATGGTCTCCGTGATCATGACATACCATATCATCTGGGCCTTGTTGTACCCGGCGATCAGCTCTCCCGGCGAGGAATACATGTAATTCCATAGCTGGATGAACACGAAGATGATGATGGCGAAGCTGATGAAGCCCATGGCGATGCTGGCCGCGTACTGGAGGCTCTCCATGACCACGGACTGGTAGATGACTCTGTACTTTCGGATGCCCGGATGCCTGCTCATACGGCTTTTTCCTCCCTCCCCTCTGCCTTGTAGATATCCGTGATGATAGTCTCCAGCGGGACGTTGGAGATGTTGATGTCCTCCAGGTTCTCCGCGTCGATCAGGTGCAGCGCCTCATTGATGGGAAGCCTCCCCGTGTCCACCTGGAACCTCACCTGGCTCCCCTTCTGCTTCAGGAGGGTGATGCCCTCCGCGGCGGGCAGGGCTGCCTCCTCTCCCAGCTTGGCCTCCACGATCTTCCGGTTCAGATAATGGTGCTTCAGATGGTCCATGGAGTCGTCCAGCACGATTCGCCCGCTGTTCACGATGATGATGCGCCGGCAGAGCTTCTCGATGTCCCCCACGTCATGGCTGGTGAGGAAGATGGTGGTGCCAAGCTCCCGGTTCATCTGTTTGATCAGGGCGCGGATGTTCTCCTTCACCACCGGATCCAGGCCTATGGTGGGCTCGTCCAGGAACAGCACCTTGGGCCTGTGGATCAGGGAGGCCACGATCTCGCAGCGGATGCGCTGGCCCAGGGACAGGCTCCTGACCGGGGTGTTGAGGAAAGCCCCCAGCCCGAAGGTGTCCGTCAGCTCCCGGATGCGCTCTTCCGTCTCCCTGTCGGGAGAATCGTAGATCGCCCCGAAGAAGCGGAAGTTGTCGTAGGGCGTCAGGTGGGTCCAGAGCTGCTCCTTCTGGCCGAACACGGTGCCGATTTCATAGGCCAGGCGCTTGCGCTGCTTCGCGGGATCGATGCCGAGCACATTGGCCCGGCCGCCGTCGGGATAGAGGATGCCCGTGAGCACCTTGATGGTGGTGCTCTTCCCCGCGCCGTTGGGGCCGATGAAGGCCAGCATCTCGCCCGCCTCCACGGAGAAGGAGATGCCGTCCACGGCCTGCACCTCTTTGACCCTGGGGCGCAGGATCGCCTGGAGGCTTCCCTTCATGCCCTTTTCCTTCTGCCTGACCCGAAAGGTCTTCTTCAGGTTCTCTGCTTCGATTACATTCATGTCTTTCCTCCCTCCTGTGAATAAAAAAAGAACCGCTCTGCCATATACGCTTCGGTATATGCTAGCGGCTCCTGTGCTGACTGCCGCATAGCCAAATAAGACTTTCCGTCTCTTCGGCCATGCGCTTTTTTCGGATGTGAACCGGAATCAGGTCGTGACCGTAAAGTGAAAAATCTGGCGGAACTGATCAGCGTAGGTACGGGCTTAAAGGTGAACGTGGCTGCAGAACCCATGAACAGTGTGGTACTTGGTATTGCAAAGATCATCAAAGATGACAACTATAAATCCGTAGCATATTCTATTGAAGGAATGAGTAAATGAGTCCAGTAGTAAGACAAAAAGGAGAAAAATTTACATTACCGGGTAAATATCTCCTTTTTATTTTAACGATCCTGTGTACA
>CAMTBF010000470.1 GCA_947068385.1 uncultured Lachnospiraceae bacterium | reverse complement strand
ATGCGCAGCACGCCGATGGCGTCCACGTCCCCGGAGTACTCCGGCACGTCGAAGCTCACCTGCACATGGCTCTGGGCGGCCAGGTTATAGATTTCGTCAGGCTGGACGATATTGATGACGCGGATCAGGGAGGAGGAATCCGACAGGTCGCCCTCGTGGAGGGTGATGGACTTCGCCGCGATCAGGTGGTCGATGCGGGCGGTGTTGGGCAGGGAGGCCCGGCGGATGATGCCGTGCACCGCATAGCCCTTCTCTAAGAGGAACTCTGCCAGGTAGGATCCGTCCTGTCCGGTGATGCCTGTGATCAGTGCTGTCTTTCCCATATCTTTCTGCTCCTTTCGGGGTCTGTGCTTTTCTTGGTTTTCCGATTTTTTACTATTGTATGGAATATCGTCCGCCTTTGCAATTCAGGATATTGCGGGAGTCTTGTACAATCTTGACTTTTGTGGTAGACTTATTCCCAGCACATCGCCGCAGAAGACGCATCCAGGAGGATATACTATGGATTTCATGTTCCAGGGGACTTCCGTCCAGTCCAACCGCATCATATACACAGCCTCCCCCTTCGCCAAGGCCAACCTCCTCTACCTGCAGGAGGCCGGGGAGCTGCGCGCCCTGAAGCCCCATGTGAACAGCCGCGCGGGGCTGCGCTCCTTCCTGTTCTTCCTGGTGACGGCAGGCTCGGGAAAGCTGGTCTATGAGGGACGGGCCTACCCGCTCCTGCCCGGGGACTGCGCTTTCATCGACTGCAGGAAGCCCTATGCTCAGAGCTCTTCCGAAGACGACCTGTGGTCATTGAAATGGATCCATTTCTATGGTTCCAGTATGGGCGGAATCTACGAAAAATATGTCCAGAGGGGCGGCGGCCCGGCGATAACCGGGGCAGATGCGGCCTCTTTCTCCGATCTGCTGACAGAAATCCTGGCCCTGGCAGGCTCGGAGGACTATATCCGGGACATGCGCATCAACGAGAAGATCACCTGCCTGCTGACCCGCGTCATGGCCCAGAGCTGGCACCCGGAGAACCGCTCCCAGTCCCCCTCGAAAAAGCAGTCCCTCCAGTACGTAAAATCGTATCTGGAGGAACATTATCAGGAACGCATCACCTTGGACCTGCTGGCGGGGCAGTTCTACATCAACAAGTTCTACCTGGCCCGGACCTTCAAGGAGCAGTTCGGGGTCACCATATTGGGCCATTTGGACCAAGTCCGCGTCACCCACGCCAAACGGCTGCTGCGCTTCTCGAACATGACGGTGGAAGCGGTTGGCCGTGAGGTGGGCATCCCGGAGCCCGGGTATTTCAGCCGGGTGTTCCGGAAGGTGGAGGGGGTGGCCCCGGGGGAGTACAGGAGGATGTGGTGATCCCTGCCCTACTCCCGCAGCTCCTTATATAAGGTCAGGTCCACGAAGCCCTCCTTCACGCTGACCTCCGCCCTGTCCACCATCATGCCCACCAGCATCAGCTGGGTGGTCTGTCCGTGGTTCCCGCTGCCGGCTAGCTCCCAGTAGATGTCCTCGATGCCGTCGTTGCGCTGCTCGCTGAGGCTTCTTTCCAGCTCCGCCAGCTTGTCCTCGCAGCCCGGCCGGTAGTCCGCATGGAAGGAGATCCTCCCTTCCGTCCCTTCCTTCTCCACGCTGGAGCTGATATGGTCGGCTCCGATCTCCAGGAAGAACATGGTCAGTTCCGCGATGATCCTTACAATTTTCCTCTGTTCCTCAAGCATTTTCCTACTCTCCTATTAAAGTCGCTGCGCGACAGCACTAAAGGTTCAAGTCGCTGCGCGGCAGCACAAATATTGCGCTCCGCGTCTATGATCCCCCGGCCGGGCGCTTCCGCCGCTCGTATTCCATCAGGACGCTCTCTATGGCGGGCACCATGATGATGGCCACCCAGCCCGCGCTGAATCCGTTGTTGTACAGGTTCAGCCCGCCGTACATCTGGGAGGTGCACATGACGATGGCCGTGTGGAGCATGCCCGCCAGAATCCCGGGCACGATGCCGAAGCGGCCCGCGATGGGCGCAAGCCCCACCGCAAAGACCGAGGCCAGCTGCACGCCTGGGGTGGTCAGCGAAAAGCGGTTCAGGAAGGTGGACAGGAACACGCCGCCAAGCACCGGCAGATAGTTGCGCACATGGGCCCCGAAGGCGGAGAAGCCGAAGGCCGTCAGGACCGCGCCCACCACAGGCCCGGAGAGGTCGCCGCCTATCAGGCAGATGTAGGTGGTGCAGAGGGCCCCCATAAGGGCCATGTTCATCAGCGTGTTCCCCTCGCCCTCCATGAGGACGAAGTCCGCCACGGCCCGGCCCGGATGCTTCCACACCTTCAGTATGCCCTTCCATTTTCCCCCGCATAGGTACAGTCCATACAGGAACGTCAGCAGGAAATACCCGTACAGCCCCGCTGCGATCCACAGGGGCCTCCCCTCCCGCCAGATCATCACGGATTCGCTCTCGATGCCGAAGGACTTCAGCACGCAGACGATCACGAAGGCCAGGATGCCCGCCGAGAACCCTACGTTGAACAGGTTATAGCCCATGTGCATGGAGGCCGTATGTACCGAAAGGCCGGGAAGGATGAAGCCGATCGCCATCCCTGCCGCTATGGATATCAGCAGGTTCACCCTCCAGTCGAAGGGCAGCTCGTACACCAGCTCCGTCACCAGGGGCGCCAGGCTGGTGCCGAAGAACCCCGTATAGATGTACCTGCTCAGCTGCGCGCCGTGCACCAGGGCGTAGGCGGAGGTGCCGAAGAGGATGGGAAGGATGTTCACCGGGTTCTTCCCCCAGAAGGCGTAGCCCACGTTGATGAAGACCGCGGCCATGGTGAGCCCGGTGAACTTGACCTTCTCCCGGCACAGCAGCCACATCCCCATGCCCATCACCAGCACGCCGTTCAGGAAAGCGGCCCCGTGGCCTGCCAGCTCGAAGTAGTCCGTGATCAGCGCGTCCCGGGAGATTATGATAGTCCACAGGCCCCGGACGAGGGCCAGCGGCCCCTGCCCCTCCCGGACCATGCCGGCCATGGCCGCCACGAACAGCATCGCCATGGAAAAGAAGCAGAATGCCTTTAGTTCCTTGCCTTTCAGTTTCTCTCTGCGTGTTCTGTCAGATTCCATTCATACCCCCTTCTTCCAAAGCCGCTTCCCATTTGTTCATTTTCTGCCTGCTTTCAGAGTACCATGGCCCCAGGGGGATTGCAAGGGAAATTTCCGGGCTCACCCCCTTGACATCTCCTCAAACCATACGTCCAGCAAGTCCCTGACGAATTCCTTATACTGCTCCTG
>CAMTBF010000469.1 GCA_947068385.1 uncultured Lachnospiraceae bacterium | reverse complement strand
CCCACCGGAGCAGGGAAATCCCTGTGCTTCCAGATTCCGGCGTTGATGATGGACTGGATGGTGATGGTGGAGACCATGTAGAGGGAAAGGACGCAGGCCACCAGCCCAATCATGCTGATCAGGAGGATGCGCCCCTGCAGCGATTTCGTGATTCTTTCTCTCATCATACCCAGTCCGTCCTGACGGCGATTCCCAGCTCCTCCAGCTTCCCGTAGGCCATCTCCACGATCCCGTCATAGACCTGTTCCGGGTCGTGGCAGTCGGAGCCTATGTACACCGAGAGGCCCGCCTCCTTCACCTTGTCCCAGAGCCTGTCATGGGGATACTGGTAGCGCTCGCCGTCTACGTATTGCTTCCTCCCCCTGCGGAAGCCGTTGGCATTGTACTCCAGGGCGAAGCCGTACCTCACCGCGCCCTCCACGATGATGTCGCAGGCCCTCTCGCAGTGGTCGTCCCAGGGGAAATCGTTGAGGAAAATCAGATCCGGATGGGCGGCGTACCGGAAGTATCCCGTGCGCATGGCCTCCACGATGTTGGCGGCGTATATCTCGTAGTCCTCTGTGTCCTTTAGCTGATAGACATTGATCAGCTCTCCGTCCGCCTTTTCATAGAAATGCTGGCCCAGCAGAAGGTAGTCGCAGTCGCCCCGGGAGAGGAGCTTTTCATAGTAGGCCCTGTCCTCCCGGACGTATTCGCCCTCGAAGCCCCTGGTGATCGTCAGGCTGTCGCGGTAGGCCTCCCGGAGGGCAGTGATCTCCCCCAGGTACTCGTCCAGCTCCTGATAGGGCATCCGCAGGCCGAAGCGGTCGTCATAGAAGGGCATGTGGTCGGAGAAGCCCAGGGCGGCCACGCCTGCCCTGACGGCTTCCTGTACATAGTCTTCCGCTTTCCCCCTGGCATGCCTGCAGCGGTCGCAGTGGGTATGGTAGTTGACGCGTTGGATTGTTGTTTTATTCATGGCTTTTCTTCCTTTTTTCGGGCGGGGCATGGTATTTAATAAGAGTATACCAATTCCGTGCGCTCCAGCGCACATGGAATCAAAAGTTGACTCAATGCTCTTTGAGTCAATATTATACCATACCCCCTTTTCCCAGCACAATAGGCGGGTTCTACATCCGCATCTCTTTTTCCAGAAGGCTGTCCGTGTCCAATTTGATGACGATCGGCGTACCGTCATGGGTGAGCTTTCCGCCTGACACGCTGACCAGCTCCTCCGTCAGCAGGTTCTCGTAGCCGCCGTCCGCGATGTGGGCGGCAATCTCTCCCCGGTAGCCCTTCAGGCTAAAGATGCCCACCACGCACTCCCGGCCCATCTTGCACCACAGGTATGCCACATTCCTGTCGTCATCCCCGAAGCTGCCATAGATGCCGTCCGCCGAAAGCTCCTGCTTCTTGATTTTCGCGCACCTGGCAATGAATCCGGAGATGTCCTCCCCGCCTGCGAAATCCGTGGCGTCCTTGTCGAAGATGCTTGGCCTGTGGGAGATCATGCACTCCTGTCCCGCATAGACAAAGGCCGTGCCCTTCAGCAGGAAGCTGAAAGCCGTCCAGTTCAGGATGGACTGCTTATCCTCCCCCAGATGGTGGGCGATCCGCTCCTGGTCGTGGTTCTCCAGGCAGCGCAGCTTCACGAAATTCTCCGGGTAGGTGCCCTCCTGCTTCTCAATCTCGTCCAGGTAGAGGGACAGCGGGAATGTGGAGCCCTTCTTCACATAGCGCAGGAAGCTCATCCAGATGTCATAATCATAGCAGATGTCGAACGCCTCGTAAAGCTGGGAGTCCGAGGCACAGTACCCTCCCTGGCTGCGGATGAATTTGATGAAATGCTTCTCCGTGGATTCCGCCAGCCAGATGGCCCCGGGGCGGACCTGCTCCACCTCTTCCCTGGCCTGCCGCCAGAATTCGATCGGCACCCGGGGCGCCACGTCGCAGCGGAAGCCGTCCACCATCTCCGCCCACATCTTCAGGGTGTCGATCTGGTACCGCCACAGCCCCTCCTTCGTGTAGTCCAGATCCGCGATGTCGCTCCAGTCGGGCACCAATGTCACGGTGTTCCCCTGGGCATCGCGCTTGAACCAGTCCGGATGGTTCTCTATCAGCCAGGAATCCGGCGACGTGTGGTTGTACACCACGTCCAGTATGCACTGCATGCCCCGCCTGTGGATTTCGTCCGTCAGGTGCCTGAAGTCCTCCATGGTGCCCAGGGCAGGATCCACCTTCCGGTAGTCCTTTATGGCATAGGGGCTCCCGTCCTTCCCCTTCCGGTTCAGCTCGCCCGTGGGCTGTATGGGCATGAACCAGATGATGTCCGTGCCCAGGGCCTGGATGCGGTCCAGGTCCTTCTCCACCGCCGCGAAGGTCCCCTCCGGGGTGTGGTTCCTGACGAACAGGGAATACATCATTTTCTGTCTCAGTTCAATATTGGTATTTGCTGCCATCTCGTCCTCCATCTCTGTCCATTCTATTTGTCAATTAGGAATCCCTGATAAACAAACGGCGGCGGGAGAAAACTCCCCGCCGCCTCGTCTGAGAAATGCTTATTCGTTCACGGCTGCCGTGACTTCGTCCAAGATCTCCTGGCCGCCCTCAGCGTACCACTTGGTCACGAAGTTGTCGAACTCGTCGATGGGAGCCTGGCCCAGGATGATCTTCGCAAAGGTCTCCTCCTCCAGCTTCTGCAGGTTCGCCCACTTGGTAGCCATGGTGTCTGTCTGGCCGCTGTAAGCGTTGAAGATCGGCTCATAGCCTTCCTCCACCAGAGGCCTCTCACCTATCATGATGGATACCAGACGGGGGATGTTGGAAGCTGCGATCTCATTCTCCAGATCCCAGTACTCTATAGAGAAGTCGTCCTTGGGCTCCTTCTTCAGCACTTCGATGGCATCCAGGTCGCCCTTCAGCAGCTTACGGCCGGTGGTGTCCACGTCTTCCTTCTTCACCTCGCCCAGGTTGAACTTCTTCAGCCACTCGTAGGAATACTCGATCTCATCAGCATTGTCGTACACGTTGAACAGAGGATACACGCCGGAAGTGGAGGTGTCCGCCACCTTGCCCTCGTTGACCCAGCTCTGCTCGTTCTCGATCAGGTAGTTGATGATCTGGATCGCGGCTTCGGGATGCTCATAGCCCTTGCGCACGCATACATACTGCCTGGTAGGATCCGCCATGGGAGAGTAGAACTTCCCGTCCGCTGCCAGGGGAGCCATGTAGGCCATCCACTCCTGGCTGCCGTCCAGGGTCACGCTGTCCACGGTATAGCCGCACCACCAGGGGCCGAAGAAGATGCCGGCCCTGCCTGCGGTCACAGGCTC
>CAMTBF010000468.1 GCA_947068385.1 uncultured Lachnospiraceae bacterium | reverse complement strand
CGCATCCCCTCGTTCCAGATGTACCAGGAGGCGTCCCGCACCTCCTTCCTGGAAAGCTCCTTCTGGTAGAGCATGTCCGCGTAGCCGATGATTGAAGTCATCGGCGTCTTCATCTCATGGGCGAAATTCGCCACGAAATCCTCCTTCTCCCTGGCCGCCGCGGACAATGCCTCCACCTTTTCCTCCACGGCCTGGGCCATGCGGTTGAAGCTCTCCGCCAGCTCCCCGATCTCGTCCCGGCCTCTGACAACCAACCGCTCCTCATAGTCTCCCAGGGCCATCCGTCCCGCCGCCCGTGACATCCGCTTCAGGGGGCCGGTCAGGAACGCGGACAATCCCCCAAGCAGCGCCATGCCCGCCGCCATGGCCGCAAGATAGCAGCGCAGGAAGTACTGCTGCAGGATTTCCTGCTGCTTCACCGTCTTGCTCACGTCCCACTGGGTCACGAAATATATCCTGTGGCCTGGTACCCCAGCCTCCTGGCCAGAATCCACCGTTTCATACCATATCCTGTCCCGGACGGTGCCCTGGCTCTCCACCTGCATATCCGCCTGTGCTATGTCCCGGGCATCAGCCGCCGCGCCGCCCCTTCCCCCTGTCTCCGCTCTGTCCTGAGCCTCCGTTTCCGTACCGCCCATGCCATCCGCCTCCACCCCATCCTGGGCTTCCGCTTCCACCCCATCCTGCGCCCCTTCCGCCAGACTTAAGCCGCCGCACTCCAGCATGCTTCCCACCCAGAGAAAGCTCCCCTCCGGCGTCTCCCGGAACCGGTACACATGGGAGTCCCCTGACAGCTCGTCCAGGAAGGAGTCGTCCAGTCCCTCTATCCCGGAATAGAGCGGTTCCCTATCCTCCGCAAAGAAAGCCGCGGGCAGACTTACCTCCTCCGCCAGGATACGAAATAGCTCCGCCGCCGATTCCCCTGAAAGAATCTGCTCCGCTTCTTTCACTGACCACTTCTCTACTTCTTCTCCCGAGGAAGCCACCGCCTGCCCCGATGCGTCCTCCCACCAGGTGGTGACTTCCTGATTCCCGGCCTCCTCCTGGGCTACCACAAAGGTCATCTCGAAATCCGTGTTCGTCAATAAAGCCGACTGAATGGTGAACTTGTCATATTGATACTGCTTCAAAGCGAAATCCGCTTCCCTTGCCATGCTGCTTTCCCATGAAAAATGGAGCAGAAAGTAACCTGAGACAGAAAATGCCAGACTTAAGACCAAGGTCCCGCATAAAAAGATTTTCGTAAAGAGGCGCATGCTATCCCTCCAGCCTGTAGCCTATCCGGAACACCGTCCGGATCCTATCCTCCCAGCCCAGCTTCCTGCGCAGCCTCTGGATATGGCTGTCCAGGGTCCGGGTCTCCCCGTCAAAGGGCTCCTTCCAGACCTTCTCATACAATTGTTCCCGGTACAGGGCGATGTTCCGGTTCCGCATCAGCTCCACCAGCAGGTCGAATTCCTTCACCGTCAGCGTAAGGGGCTGTCCGCCCTTGAGCACCTGCCTGGAGTCCAGGCGGACGCTGACGTCCCCCACCTCCAGCTGCCGCTCTCCCTTTCCCAGCCTGCGCAGCACGGCCTCCACCCTGGCCAGCAGCTCCCCGATCTGGAAGGGCTTTGGCAGGTAGTCATCCGCCCCGGCCCGCAGCCCCCGCACCTTGTCCTCGATGCTGCCCTTGGCGGTGAGGAAGATTACCGGGGTGCCGGTGGGCTTGATGTATTCCAGGAGCTCATAGCCGTCCACCTCCGGGAGCATGATGTCCAGGAGCACCAGGTCGAAGGGCTGTCTCTCGATATAATCCGCGCCCTCCATGCCGTCCCGGGCACAGGTGCAGCGGTAGCCCTCCGCGCTCAGGCTCACGCAGATCAGATTGGCGATTGCCTCATCGTCCTCCACCACCAGTATGTCCGTCACAGCGCCACCTCCCCACCGGATTGCCTCTATCATGAACCTATTCTACCATGTGCACAGTATCGCACATGGCAGTTATGCCATTCGGCATTTCCTGCCGAGAATATGAACCTATTCTACCATAAAAATGTGTCAAACTTGTAAAAAGCGCCATGAAAAACTTTCCTGTACAGCAAAAAGGCGCGGGCCACCGCCCGCGCCCCGGGCCTTCCTAGACCCGGCTCCTGTCGATCATGCCCTCTACCGCATCCCACTGGATGTCGGGGAGGTTCTTCTGCATCACGTTTGCAGTCTTCTTGGTCTTGGAGCTCATCTTCACCATGTTGACGGCGAAGAGCAGAATGGCGATAATCACGGCCACGGCCATGATGCCGATGGGCACGCCGTACAACCAGGACTCCTCGAACCTGCTGCCCTCGCTCTTTATGTAGAAATAGCTGCCCACCGCGAAAATCAATCCCACGATGATGCTGACGATGGAATTCTCGAAGAGCTTGTTCTTCAGATTGGCCACCGCCCAGGACTGGGGCTTCCCGCAATGGGGGCAGGTATCATTGAACTCCTTTGCATAGATATGCTTCCCCTCGGCATTCTCATAGGCCTCCTGCAGGGCATTCTTCAGCTTCTGGAAGGCCTCCTCCTGCAGCTTGGCCTCCTCTTTCTCGGAAATCTTCCTGGACATGCTGTTGTGGACTGCCTCGTTGCCGACGATTGTGGCCTGTCTGGGTCCACTGTCCTTCATGCACTGCTCACACCGGAAGGAATAGGGCACCTTGGCGCTCTCCGTCCTGGTATGCTTGTAATACGAACTCATCTTCTCTTCCTCCTTGTAAATATATGCTGCACAAGACTGCTGAAGCTTTCCATTCCAGCAGCCCTGAATAAACACCTATTTTATTTATCGTCATGTGAGCGCATTTCGTACACCCCTGCAGACATTTTTATGCACTCCCCCCGCCAGGTTCTCCGACGTCAGGTCGCCGCTGACCGCGTACATCTGCACGCCCGCTGTGGCAAAAGCCGACAAAAAACAGGGCTGCCGCATCCTGTGTCCAAAACCACAATGCGACAGCCCCGCAAAAAATTTACTGTGCAGCGTTAACCTGAGCCTGTACCTTTTCCAGAATGGTGTCGAATCCGGCGCTGCGCATCTCTTCCATCATCTTCGGCACTTCTACTTCGGGATCTGCCACGCCGGTCAGAAGGTCTTTCTTGTAGCGGGTGCAAATCTCGTTGCAGTTCGCCAGCTCATCCTCGAACTCGCTGGTATCGATGGAGATGCCCAGCACAGGAGAAGCAACGGCCTGTTCGTTCAGAGCCTTAACCTCATCCCACTGATTCTCTTCTACGTCATCGGTAAGGGTCACATCTGTCCCTTCCTCCGTCCTAGTTTCACTCTCCTGCACCT
>CAMTBF010000467.1 GCA_947068385.1 uncultured Lachnospiraceae bacterium | reverse complement strand
CTGAACGTGTCGGAGACCTCCAGGCAGCTGTTCGTCCACAGGAACACATTGGTGTACCGCATCGAGAAGCTCCAGAAGAGCATGGGACTGGATTTGCGCAATTTCGATGACGCGTTGACGTTCAAGATCGCGCTGATGGTAGTGAACTACATGAAATATCTGGACAGCATTGATTATTGAGAATCAATTTGCCCGGTCAGGAATAAGTGAGACAACCCCCCGAATATATTAGATGGAAGCCATCTTTAAATGGATGAGGCCATCAAATAGATTCGGGGGATTTTTTATGGTATATGACAGGAAGGTGAAGTATCTGGATTACATGGAAGGCATGACGCGGGTCAGAGGGGGAGGCTTCGTGAAGCTGGAGGCCCGGGACGGGACGCTGCGGATGGAGCTGTCCGTGGCCGGGCTGCACCAGACGGACACCTTTGCCCGGGACGTGGTGCTCTGCGGCAGGGGCAGGGAGGAAAGCTGCGGGAGGATAGAGATTGCGGCGGGGCGGGGGCAGTTTGGGCAGCAGTGGAGGAACCTGGAGGACATCGGCGGCACCGGGATAGGCTATGGGGAGCTGGAGGGATTGCGCATCCCGCTGGGCCCGGGGCGGGAGGTCTCCTGCAGGTGGCAGCCCGGCAGCGGGGCTGTCCGGCAGAGGCCCCATGAGGCCGGACGAAGGGCGGCGGCAACCAGGGCGGCAGTGGCAGCAGAGACGGTGGCGACAAGGGCAGTAGCAGAGACAGCAGAGACGGCGGCAACCAAAGCGGCAGTGGCGGAGGCAGCAGAGACGGTAGCGACCAAGGCGGCAGCAGAGGCAGCGGAGACGGCGGCAACCAAAGCGGCAGTTGCAGAGGCAGCAGGGACGGCGGAACCAAGGGCGGCAGCAGGGGCGGCGGCACCAGAGGGAAGAAGGGAGGCCCGGAAAGAGGCAGGAGCCACAGCGGGCATAAAGGCATTGGCGGGCATGGCCGGGGATGGCCGGGCTGCCATAGGGGAAGAGGCTGTGCAAAGGGACGGATTCGGAGAGGAGGCGGAGGGAAGGGGCGTGCTCATGGAAGAAGCCGTTCCCTTGCTTCAGGGGGAGATGGCGGACGAAAGCGGGCCTGGAGAAAAGGAGCGGGAGGATGTGCCTGCATATGTGCCTGCGTGGGAAGCGCCCGGCGATCCGCCCATGAGAGGCGCGGTGCAGGAGGGCCCTGAGGGCGAGCTGCGGGGCAGCAGCGCGGAAGGGGCTACCGATGTCAGGGCATGGATTCGAGAGGGGGCGGATATGGCAGGCGGGAAACGCAGGGAGGATGAGGCATATAAGGCGGTGCGCCGCCAGGCATCCGACAGGAAGGAGGATGGCGGCAGACGTGGAGGGATGTCCGTAGAGTGGGAGGATCATAGCGGCCGCCGGAGCAGGGCATCTATGGAGGCATCCGGCCGCGAGGGGATTTCGGTGGATCGGAGGAGCCAGGGCGCAAGGGGCAGGAGCTCAGGAGGGCAGGGAGGGACATCTGCGAAAGCGCCTGGGGAGCCGGACAGAAAGACCGTAAGGCTCATGGAGGACAAATGGCAGCAGCTCTGGGCCATCTACCCCCATATCCGTCCCTTCCAGGATGCCAGGGAGTACCTCTCCATCGGCCCCTCCGATTTCGTGCTGTTCCCGGAAGCCTCCTATAAGGCCGTGAACAACAGCTTCCTGCTCCACGGATACTACAATTACCATCACCTGCTCCTGGCCCGGGTGGAGCACAAGGGCGAGGACTGCTATTACATAGGAGTGCCGGGGAATTTCTATGAGAGGGAGAAGCAGGTGGCCATCATGTTCGGCTTCGAGAGCTTCGAATGCGCCCAGGAGCCGGCCCAGCCCGGGGATTTCGGGTATTATATGATGCGGGCACAGATTTGAAGAGGGCTCCGGTGCGAATGCACGGCGTGACGACAGGGAGATGGCCGAAGCCGCCGGAAGCGCTATGCCGGGCATCAGAGCCCCTCTCCGTCGAAGGCCGGGATGAAGCTTTCCGCAGCCGTGCCGCCCTCCTGCATGTAGCCGTTCTCGATGCCGATCCTGTCGGCGAAATCCAGCACCCGCGCATACTCCTCCTCCGTCACCGGCCGGGACAGAGGCGAGTGGGCGAACTCCGGAATCCGCTTTAGATGCTCCAGCGGCGTGTACTGGTTCATGATGCTGACATAGATGTCATTTCCGTAGGTGTCATGGAGGTAGCGCAGGATTCGCTTGGAGTCCCCCGCGCAGCCAGGGAGCAGCAGATGGCGAACGATGACGCCCCGCTCCATCAGCCCGCTGTCCGGGGAAAGGACAGGTCTGCCCACCTGCCGGAACATCTCCTCAATGGCTTTAGATGCCACCTCGAAATAGTCCGGTGCGTGGGAGTAGAGGGCGGAGAGCTGGGGGGAGTGATATTTCAAATCCGGCAGATAGATGTCCACCAGGCCCTCCAGCATGCGCAGGAAGGACACGTCCTCATAGCCGGAGCTGTTGTATACCACGGGGATGGTAAGGCCTGCGCTTTTTGCCGTCTGCAGGGCAAGGCAGACCTGGGGCAGGAAATGCCCGGCGGTGACCAGGTTGATGTTGACGGCTCCCTTTTCCTGCAGCTCCAGGAAGATCCGGGAGAGCCGTTCCAGGGACAGCCCGCGCCCTCTCTTCCCGATAGCGATGTCATGGTTCTGGCAGAAGACGCACTGCAGGCTGCAGCCGGAGAAGAACACCGCCCCGGAGCCCCGGCTGCCGCAGATGCAGGGCTCCTCCCAGAAATGCAGGGCCGCCCTGGCCGCCGCGATTTCGGCACTTTGGCCGCAGAAGCCCGTCTTGCCCGAAGTCCGGTCTGCATGGCACCGCCGGGGGCAGAGGGCGCAGTCCCGCATCATCCGATCGATTGTCTCAAGGGCCATCTCCATGAAATCGTCTCCTCCATTTTCTCTGATGCGATTATCATATCATGCTGGTTGGACTTTCACAAGTTTCGGAGTAAATTTAAGGGTATACTTTTCGCACAAAATCGGGTATAATGAACACAAAACATGAAAGGAGACAGATGTATGGAAGCTGTAATCCAAACCACAAGCGATACGAAAGAAAAAGATGCCATGGAAGCCCTTTTTACTTATCTCGATAAAGGTATTGATGATATGGAGTCCGGCAGGGTTCATACCGCAGATGAAGCGTTCCGGATTATTCGGGAAAGAATGAAGCATGAGCTATAAGGTGCTGGTTACCGATGAGGCAATAGAAGATATCTTCGCTAGGTCTATGGGTCATATCTTATTTTCTACATCATCAGCAAAGAAAATCAAGCAGTTTATGTTCTGCGGTATG
>CAMTBF010000466.1 GCA_947068385.1 uncultured Lachnospiraceae bacterium | reverse complement strand
AACTCCCGGAACGGCCTGGGAAGCTCATAATAGATATGGTAGTCCTTCAGCCATTTTACCACATACTTGTCCAGGGACGCGTCATAGACCCGGTAGGCATCCCAGAATACCATCAGCCTCTCCAGTCCTTCCTCCGGGCCTTCCACGCCGATATTGTTCAACAGCTCATAAAGATACAGAAAAGCATATGACGTGGAGGTCTGCTGGATATTCCCCTGCCGCACCTGTGTCCGCCAGGTAAAGTATGTCCGCAGCTGCCCGTACCCCATCATCTGGTAATTGGGGAAATAGGCGGAATAGGGCAGGGCCCTCTCGCAGTCATCCTCGAAGTCCTTCATGAACATGCCCTGCCGGTAAAAGAGCCTGGAGTTCTCCTGCTGGATCCTCTTGTCATAGAACCTGGAATTGCCAAAGGTCAGGACCCTGCTCTCCCTGGCGATGTCCCGCATCTGGTTGAAGCGCTCCCGCACAGGATCTGATTCCCTGGCCGCTTCCCGGGCTCCCACGGAAATCTCCTCCCCCTGCGCCTCCCGGCTCCGGTCAGTCCGCAAGACAAACTTCCCCACCCCGGGCATGGGGCAGGAGTCGTATTCAATCTCGTAGTAGGGGGCTTCCTCCGGGAAGACATCGGGCATAGACTTTGCGGTCTGCGCGGTTTTCGCCCAAGGCGTCCTCTCTCCTCCGGACAGCCCCTCTTTCCTGGACTGTCCGCTATCCCTAAAAGGCCCTTCCTCCATGGCAGACTCTTCTCCTGCAGAATCCCCCTCTTCCATGGAGTCCTTCTGAATCTCCTCAAATAGCTGAAATGCCTCAAATTCCCTGTCGTCCCTGCCCATCTCTTCCCCCGACACACCGGCTCATGTTCCAAACATTTGTTCCATTGTATCAAAAAGGAAAAGGATAGTCAATCTTTCCGTCAAAATATCACCATAAAATATTCGAGGTGGCCCCATAAAAGGCCGCCCCGCACTCTAACGGTATAGCGTCATTTCCTTGATGATCGGCGTATCCTCCGCCTCCGCGATCCTCAGCCTCACGCCACTGATTTCACGGTTGACAGGCACAATCCTCTTATGCCCGATGCACCGGGCGCTGAAGAATTCCTCCCAGCCGTCCTGTGTCCGGATCTCCACCGTGAAGCTCCTCACATTCTCTCCGTAGTGGATGTCCTCCATCACCACCAGATTCCGAATCGGCTCCGGCCCGTCCAGCACAAGCTCGAACTCCGTGCCCGTGCCCCGGCATGTGGCAGCGGGATCCCTGTACAGGTCCCTCACCAGCCGTCCGAATTCCCGGAGCTGCTCCGCGTCCTCGAAATGCCCCCTCTTGCTGATGCACATGCCCATCAGCAGGTTGGAGTTGCGTCCGACGGAAGTGATATAGCGCTCCAGCAGCTCCTCCGGCGTATAGACCAGGTGCTCCTCGCCCTCCGCCCAGCACCAGCCGCCGCCAAAGGCCTCCTGCTTCCGGTTGCCCATGTCGGTCTCCGCGGGAATCCAATATCTTCCTTCCGGATTCCCTACGCCCACCACATCGTCCTCCTCCGTGCCGCCGAAGCCGCAGGTATTGTTATTGGAAGTGGACCAGCAGTCCATGGGGGCGAGCCCTCTCTCGTTCCCCACCCAGCGCAGGTTCTGGAAATGCTCCTTGGGCCCCTGGAAGCAGATGGCCTGGGGCTGGTACCTGCGGATCAGGCCCACCACGTCCGGCCCGCCCAGCTCATGGGGGATGACTCCGCCGTCGAACCAGATCTCGAACAGCTCCCCGTAATTGCCCCAGATCTCCGCAAGCTGGCGCTCCACCATGCGGACATAGGCCTGATACTCGTCAGATTGATAATCCATAGGCTTGGAATCGTTGATTCCATAATAGCCATTGCACCCGGTGGAATAATACAGCCCCGGCTTGATGCCATACTTTTTGCAGGATGCGATGAAGTCCTTCACGATGTCCGCCTGACCGTCCCGGTAGGGAGACCTCGCCATAGAATAATCGTTCTCCTTCGTGGGCCACATGGAGAAGCCGGTCACATGGTTGGTCACGAACACCGCGCACTTAGCGCCCATGCTGGCCGCGGCCTCCAGCCACTGATCCGTGTTCTCGTCTGTGGGGGCGAAATCCTCCGCGGGCATCTTGTCCGGGGAGCATTTCCACTGGTCGATGGGAATCTCAGGATGGTAGGTCTCCATACAGTGATGGATGATGACCCCCATCTCCATGTTCGCCCATTCCTCCTGTTTCGGAGTGGGCAGCGGTTTCTGTCTCATAAAATAGATACCTCCTGTTTCATTTGCTTCGGCGCACGTTCAGCTTACCCCGCTCAACCCTTCACGGCCCCCAGCATGATGCCCTTGGAGAAATACTTCTGCATGAAAGGATAGACCATGAAAATCGGGATGACCGTGATGACCGTAATCGTCATCCGCACGCCCATGGGCGTCAGCAGCTGGCTGGCCGCTCCCATCTGATGGATGGCACTGGTGTCCCCCTGCTGCAGCATCTTCGTCAGCTCCTGGGTGGAATTCAGGAATTTATACAGCAGGTACTGCAGAGTGTTCAGGCTCGTCTTGGACACGTACAGATAATTGTCCATGTAAGAGTTCCACTGTCCCACAGCCGTGAACGTGGCGATGGTGGCCACGATGGGCTTGCTCAGGGGCAGGATGATATACCGGTAGACCGTGAACGCGCCCGCGCCGTCCAGTACGGCGGACTCCTCCAGGGAGGCCGGGAGCTGCTCCACGAAGGTCTTCACCAGAATCACGTTATAGGCCGACACCACGCCGGGCAGGATGTACACCCAGAAGGTATTCACCAGCTTGTAGGCGCTGATCGTCAGATAAGTGGGAATCAGGCCGCCGCTGACATACATGGTGATGACCAGCGCGCGGTACAGGAACTTCCTGGCCGGCAGCTCCTCCTTGCTGAACAGGTAGCCCATGAAGGTACAGGCAAAAACGGACAGCAGCGTTCCGGACAGGGTGCGGGCCACGGAGATGAACAGCGCGCTGCCGATGCCGTTGAGCTCCAGCACCTTCTTGAAATTATTCAGGGAAAAGCCCTTGAACCAGAAGGTCACCCCCGCCTGGGCCCGGGTGGCATCGCTGAGGGAATAGATCAGGATGTACCAGAACGGGTAGAGGCAGATCAGGGCCAGCAGCCCCAGGAATATAGTATTTACCACATGGAAGGCCATGCGGGATGGGGATATCTTTCGATGCATAGTGTTCACCTCCTAGATAATGGTATTCCCTCTGATTTTCTTCGCGAGCTGGTTCGTTCCGAAGATCAAGATCGGAAGAGCGTCGTGTAGGGAAAGAGTGTAGATCTCGGT
>CAMTBF010000465.1 GCA_947068385.1 uncultured Lachnospiraceae bacterium | reverse complement strand
GGTTCTCGTGCTCGATCATGGTGTTCGTCTCATTCACTTCATATATATTGATCACGACGCGGAACACCTTTCCGTCTTCGAAAGCCACCTTCTGGGAGCTCTTATTGGCGGCATACATGGTTCCGTAAGTGACATCGCCCTTCATGGCATAGAAATTCTCCCATGAGCTGCCGTCGATCTGGGCTTTCCCGTCATAAGAATATTTATCTGTGAACCCCGCTTCCACGACCTCGGCTATCTTGGTCTTCCCCAATTCCAGCTCCAAAGATCCGTCATAAGTCAGTACGGTCTTCTTCCCGATTCCGATGGAACAGCCGGTCAAAAGAAGCATTCCTGTCAATAAGAGTCCTAAGCATGATTTTTTTCTGGTGCGCAATGTTCTGTCCTCCTGGTTTTTGATTTTTCTATTGCTTTTGCCGGTCACAGCGATGCCATTGGCACCCACACCGGCGGAGCACAGCTTCATTATACTATGGACATCTCAAAACAGCAAACATAATATTCTTATTATTTTGGAATCATATCCCCCTCAGCACCGCCATCTGGTCTTCGTCAAAATGACCGTATCGGTCAACATAGATGTCTATGGTGACCACGCCCCCTGCTTCATGGACCTTCCGCACATAGTCCTTCACATGTTCGGGGCTGCGCTTCACGCCATGGCTGCGCCAGCCCACATTATATTCGTCCGTCCCCAGGGGAATCAGGAAATGAGCCCTGGCACCGTCCACGAAGGCCGCGTCCGGCACGAAGACGAAATCCGTCAGCTCCCCTGTGATGAAGTCCTCCTTCGCGAACCATTTCTTCATCTGCGGCTTCCCTGCCTCCCCCCAGCACTCCGGCCGGATCAGCTCCGCGTTGTTGCAGGCCAGTATCGCGTCAGGATTGCCTTTTTTCACGGCGCGGTAATAGGGCTCCAACAGCCCATCATCATAGCCGAAATAGTCATAGCAGCCGTCGATCCACCAGCCCTTCACCTTATCGCCATAGCGCACCGCGTATTCTTCCAGCACGCTGGCCCACTTTTCGGCGAAGCCTATATTCATATTATGCTCCCTGGGCTCCGTGTAGCCAAAACGCCTTCCGATTTCCTCGTCTTTATAGGGCCCGTCCCCCGTAAAATACAGGTACAGATCGATTCCGTACCGGGACAGGGCCTGGTAGAGGTCCTCCACCAGATCCCTGGTGGCGCAGGCCTCGCCCGTTTTCGTCCCCGCGATCCGGTCAAAGGTCTGGTTGGGCGCGATCATGAACTTCCTTCCCTGCATGGTGGTGATGAAATAATATCCTGCCCCCATTTCATGGAGGTTCCTGGCCACCAGCTCCACATCGAAGCCCTCTACGAATTCATTCCAGCGGCTCTCCTCCTCCTTCGTCCCGTCAAACAGGAAATGGTTGAAGACCCCCCATCTCTTTTCATACATCCGATCCGTGATATGTGCCATAATCTTTCTCCTCTCCGCTCACTCCTGGCGCTCCGCCCGGTATCTGGTGGGCGTCACGCCGGTATATTTCTGGAATATCTTGATGAAATAGGATACATTGATATAGCCCACCCTCTGGCAGACATCGTTCACGCTGATCTCCTCCTGCATCAGGAGCTTCTTCGCCTCCTCTATCCGCAGCTTCGTCAGATATTCCTTGTAGCTCATGCCGATTTCCTGTTTCAGCTTCACGCACAGGTACTGGGGCGTAATCTGGGCCTGGCTGGCTATCATGTCCAGCGACAGGTCATAGTCCGTGCAATGGGCCTCGATGTACGCCACCACTTCCCTGATGCTGCTTTTCTGTTTTGCATTGCCCTTCTTTGTGTCGGTCCTCTCCTCCACGGCTCTGGCAGGCTCAGGATCCTTCCCCCTCTCCGTGTCCCGCTTCTGCCCCAGGAGGTGCAGGTTCTCCAGCTCATGGCAGGCAGCGCCCAGCTCCACGTCCGCCGTCAGTCCAATGGCCTCAAAAAGGGACTGCAGCAGCTCCACCGTCTCCGCCAGCTCATATTCCTCTTCCACTGCTGCCAGAATCTGCAGCGTCTTATCGCCGTCCCAGTAGGAATACAGGCAGTACCCCTTTTCCGACAGCTCTTCGATATTCCGGCACAGCTCCTCCCTGGAGCTCTCTGTTATCTGCTCCTTCTGGAAGCTGGTCCGTATGATTCCGAATACGGAGAAGTTCAGATTGATGTTGAGCAATGTCAGGCGCTTCTGCAGCCGCTGTGAATACCCCCCCGAAACGATCAGATGGATGGCCTGCTCCCGGAGCATCCTGTACTGCTCTTCCACCAGCTTGCTGTTGTTCTCCTTCTCATGCAGCAGAAATTCTATCAGGGTATCGATGTCGTTCCAGTCCAGGCGGGCATCCTCCAGCATAGCCGCGTACTTCATGGCCATCTTCCGAAAAGGCAGATAGTTCCACCATGCCGCCATACAGGTCAGGCCAAGCAATAGGATCACGATCCAGACCAGGGCTATGGCCTCCTTCACGGAAAAGACATTGCTCCAGGAAAAATAGCTTCCCATGTCCGCCCTGATATAGACCGAAACGCCGCCAGGCCTGGATGTCAGCCCGAAGTCGCTGCCCTCCTTATCCTCCTGGCTGCCCATGACGCAGAAGTCTCCATAGAACATGCTCATATCGCCATGGATGCTGCCCGCGATCCGGTTGGCCCTCTCTGTAATATCGGAAGCGGTGACGAAAAATCCCACCACCCCCTTCATCTTGTACTTCCCTGAACTATATACCTGCAATGGATACAATAAGACGACCTTGTCTTCTTCCCTGTACAGAAAAAGCCCCTGCCGCGTCTCCTGGCAGAGCCCTTCCAGCAGCTCCAGAATGCTGTCGCTGTCCTTCATCCCCTGTTTCGTGGAAAAATAGATCTCCGGCGCTATAGTGGTTCCCGCGGAGGTGAAAAGCTTGTCGATGGATGCGTATTTGATGAAATATTCCCTGGAAATATCGGAAAAATCGGAATATCCCTTCAGCTGCTCCACCGCCTCCACCGCATGATACCTCTCCTCCAGGATATAATCCGGACGGAACTCCTTCCTGGACACGATTTTCATGACGATATTGGTCATCGCGCCCATCTGGTTGTCCATATCCTCCGCCACAGTGTACAGCTTGTTCCTGAGCACCCGGATTTCTTCCTCCCGCATGTTTTCCGCCACATGCCGAAAAGACAGAATCATGATCAGGTTCAGCGCCAGCAGCACCAGCCCGAATGTGGAGACCAGAAAGCCCTTATATACTTTTGAACGCAGTCCTATCAATTTTATTTTCTTCACAAAGACACTCCGGCAATCATCAGCAGGGCCCAGGAGCGTCTGCGGGAGATTACGTCTTTTCAGG
>CAMTBF010000464.1 GCA_947068385.1 uncultured Lachnospiraceae bacterium | reverse complement strand
GGGATAACTTTGTGAAAAGAATAAAAAACGAAAAAAATGTGATAAAATGGTTGGACTGACCGATGGAACAGGCGGGAATGACCGTCCGATTATCATTAAACAGTACCTTGATGGAAAGCAGATATCAGAAGCTATGATAAAAGAGGGAAAGGTACGTCAGATGGCCACAGGAAAGAATATGTTCATGCTCGGGCTTACATAAAGTGTTACTAGTAGTGTCACTAGTAGAGATTAGGGCGGCATCCCAGAAAAGGATGCAGATTGGGGAAAGCCGCATAAACTCTACATTTTCCTGATGGTGCTATAGTTGCGTAATTTAAGAAAATGCGGAAAATTTAAGACTTATTTAAGGTTTCAGTAAAGACATTTAAGGTTTAAAATAAGAAAATAGAACCCATAAAAGCCGTAGACAATCGAAACGGACAAATACGGCAAAGAAACGGAGGGTATGGATTCATGAAGAAAATCCTGCTGGAGACAGAGGGCCTGAGCAAATCCTTTTCAAGCGGAGGCACCCTGCAGCATGTACTGAAGAACATAGACTTAAAGCTCTACGAGGGAGACTTCACCGTCATCATGGGGGCCAGCGGCGCCGGGAAGTCCACGCTCCTATACGCCCTGTCAGGGATGGATACGCCTACCTTAGGCACCATCCGGTTCGGGGAGGAGGTCATATCCGACTACAGCTCCGACAGGCTCGCGGTGTTCCGGCGGGACTCCTGCGGCTTCGTGTTCCAGCAGATCTACCTGATAGACGGCATGAGCGTCATGGACAATGTGCTGGCGGCAGGGCTTCTGGTGAACCGGGACAAAAAGGCGTTGGCGCAGCGGGCAAAGGAGCTGTTCCAGGCGGTGGACATCCCGGAGAGGGACTGGAAGAAATTCCCCACCCAGCTCTCGGGAGGCGAAGCCCAGCGGGTGGGCATCGTCCGGGCCCTGATCAATTCGCCTCGAATCCTTTTCGCGGATGAGCCCACCGGCGCGCTGAACTCCAAGACCGGCCTGGACGTATTGGACACCCTGAGCCGCTTCAATGAAAAGGGGCAGAGCGTGGTCATGGTGACCCACGACATGCGCTCCGCCAGGCGGGGCAACCGCATCCTGTACCTGAAGGACGGCAGCATCCTGGGGGAGTGCGATTTGGGCAGATACGTATCCGGCGACCGGGCGCGGCATGAGAAGCTGTCCTCTTTCCTGGAAGAAATGGGATGGTAATATAGCATCTGCCTATACACGCCCCATAGGAATTGCGGCCGGATGTACTTGGCGGCCGGAATTCCTATGCTTGTACCTGGGTGTGGTATGGGCTGATGCGGAACAAATTGCCGATGACAGCAATTGAATAAGGAGTGAGGGATATGAAAAAAAGTTTAATAATAGCGGCATCTAACCTGCGCAGGGCAAAGGGGCAGACCATTGCCATCATCGCATTGATCCTACTGGCGTCCGCCATGCTGAACCTGGGGCTGATGCTGTCGCTGGACTATAAGCGCAATTTCGACCGCTGCCATGACAGGCTCCATGACGGCCATGTGACCCTGGCCATAGACGGCAGAGGGGAGGAGCTCCTGGACTTCCTGACGCGGACGCTGGAAGAAGACGGCGATGTAACGGAATTTTCCTGCGAGGACGCGCTGTCCATGGTAGGCAGCTTTGCCTACAACGGAGGCGAGGTCAACACGGAGTTCGTGATACTGGAAAAGGAGACGGCCTTAAACCGCCCGGTGGGCCGGATGGAGATCGTGGAGGAGGGAGCGGGGAAGAGTGGTGTCTATCTGCCCATGCTCTATGGAGCTGACGGGAAGATTTCTGTCGGCGATACCATGGACATCAACATCGGCAGCCATGTAATGCGCTATCAGGTCTGCGGGTTCCTGAACAGCGCCATGGCAGGCTCCCACAACTGCAGCATGAGCGCCCTGCTGCTTACGGCGGACAAATATGAGGAGCTGGAGGAGTCCGGCTACGCGCCGGCATCCACCCTTGTCTCGGTGCGGATTCGGGATAAGGAGCAGAGCGAGAGCTTCGAGGCCGCGCTGAAAAACAAGGTCTCTGCCGTTTATCCGACGAGCCGGATGCTGAGCAATTCCTATGAACTGGTTTCCACCTCCCGGTATATTTCCCAGATGATATGCTCCAGCGTGGTAAACGCCATGGCATTTTTCGTGGCATTGATCGCGATGGTGGTGATTTCCTCCAATGTCATCCACTATATCCAGGAGAACATGAAGAATCTGGGGGCCATGAAAGCCATCGGCTACAGGAGCGGCCAGATCGTGGCAGGGCTTCTGGTACAGTTCCTGGGAGTGGCGGTGGCGACTACGGCGGCGGGCATGGGCCTTTCCTACTGTCTGTTCCCGTCGGTGAACCGGATGATGATTGCCCAGACAGGGATTCCCTACAGGATGCGGTTCCAGCCCCTGTCCTGCGTGATGACAGTCGCTGCCTGCGGGGGAGCCGTGGCCCTGTCCGTGTGGCTTTCCTCCCGCAGGATACGAAAGATTGAGCCCATCGTGGCCCTGCGGCAGGGTGTCCTGACCCATAGCTTCAAGCGCAATCATGTGGAGCTGGAGGGGACGCGGGCACCGCTGCAGCTGGCCCTTGCGCTGAAGACCTGCCTTTCCGGGATGAAGCAGAACGTCACGGTGGGCATCACCATGCTGGTGCTTTCGCTGGTGGTGGTGTTCTCGGTGCTGATGGTGGAGAACGTCATCGTGGACATGACGCCCTTTATCAACCTGATCGTGGGGGAGACGGCGGATGCCTGCGTAAATGTGAACCCCGGGGCGGAGGCCGCGCTATTGCGGGCGGCGGAGGAAGAGGCCTGCGTAGAAAAGATTTATCTGTACAGTTCCACGGAGGTGTGCCATGTGGGCGGGAGCGCCCTGATGGCTACCATGGCAGATGATTTTTCCCAGGTGAACAACCAGGACGTATGCTATCAGGGGCGGTTTCCTCTGTATGACAACGAGGTGGCCATCGGGGCCAAGTATGCCAAAGAGCAGGAGTTAAGGATCGGGGACGAGATTGCCCTGACGGTGGAGGGGAAAGAGGTGGATTACCTGATCTGCGGCTTCACCCAGATTTCCAACAACCTGGGCAAGGACTGCCTGTTGACCCGGGAGGGCTTTGAGCGCATGGGGGCGTTCAACAACATGAGCTATTATGTCAACCTGGTACCCGGGGCGGACAACAAGGCTTTCCGGGAGAGGATGGAGGAGCGGCTGGGCAGCGGTTTGAACATGACCATCGATATAGCGTCCGTGATAGAGGGCTCAGCCGGGGTATATGTGTCCCTGATGGCCGTCATCGTGGTGGGAATCCTGGTGCTCGGCGTGGCTGTCATCGCCTTCGTGCTCTATCTGCTGG
>CAMTBF010000463.1 GCA_947068385.1 uncultured Lachnospiraceae bacterium | reverse complement strand
TATCAATATCTCCACGCTCATCTTGTCGTTCATGCGCCCGGTCTTCACGGCCTCCTCGGCCTCCACGCACTTCTCCACGGCGTCCCGCAGGGTGGCGGGCTTGAACTTCGCGGCCTGGCCCAGGCATTTCCCGGCCACGAAGGGCGGCACCCCGACCTTGGAGGCGATGCTGCGGCTGTCGAAGCCCTTCCCGGCGAGCTCCTTCACCTGGAGCAGCAAGTTGCACTGCCTCGCTATGAGGAACAGGATGCGCATGGGCGGCTCCTTCAGGGCCAGCAGGTCATAGTACAGCTCCAGGGCCTGCCTCTGCTGCCCGGCGGCGATGGCACCCACCATGTCGAAGATATGGTTCGAGATGCGCACGGTGCACACCGCCTCCACGTCCTGGGCCGTCACCACATCCCGGCCATGGCAGTAGCAGATGAGCTTCTCCAGCTCCATCTGGATGTTCTCCATGTCCGTGCCGGTCTTTCCCAGGAAGAGCTGCACCGTATTCTCCGTGACCTTCAGGTTCTCCCTGCCCAGGATGCCCGCCGCCCAGCGCGCCAGGGTGCGCTCGTCCTGCTCGCCGAATTCCGCCGCGTAGCCCTTGCCCTGCACGGCCTTGTACAGCTTGCTGCGCTTGTCCACCTCGCTCTCCGTGAAGACGAAGTAGGCGGTCTCGCTGGGGTTGGACAGATATTCCGCCATCTTCTCCCCGCCGGACTTGAACAGGCCGCTGTCCGTGATGAATATGACGCGCCTGTCGGCAAAGAAGGGCAGGGTCTCCGCCAGATCCACGATCTCCCCCACCGATACGTCCTTCCCCTCGAAGAAATGGGTGTTCATGGTGTCCCCCTCCTGGCAGAGGGCGGACCGCAGCTTGTCCCGGTACTGCCTGCGCAGATACCGCTCCTGGCCGTACAGGAGGTAGACCTGCCTGAAATTCTGCTGTCTGATGTCTTCGTTGAGCTGTCTCATATATGCAACCTCTTTCCGGAGCTTCCTTCCACCCTTTCATTGTGCCCTTTGGCGGGCCATGCTGTCAAGCGGAAATTAAAAAGTCGGATTTTATCAAAATCTTAAAACTGTTCATGAAATTATGAATATTATGGATTTTTTCACTTCTTTTTGCAAAACGCCGTTGAGATATATGTCATATTGTATCTATTTTGCGCGTCCTACCGAATATTGCGATGAATACCGGTTGCTGTAACAAAGGGTTCTCTTTTATAATGGGAAAGGACGAATTTAGACAATTTGTAACGCGAGAGCAAAAAAGTCCACGAATTTTCGCGAGGAGGTAAGAAATGGAACAGCTGAACATCACAGCTACAAAGGATAACGAGAAGATCTACAGGATTCTGGGCGATTTGATGAATGGGGACAAAGAGTTCCAGATCATGATCACGGTGCCGTCCGGTAAAGGCGCTGTCCACAAGAGCACGCCGCAGGAGCTGCCGAAGACCCCGGAGGTGCTGCGGAACCTGGAACAGGATGTGACCGACATGATACACGAGATAGGAGTCCCTGCGCATATCAAAGGATACCAGTACCTGAGGGAGGCCATCATGATGTCCGTGGACGACCCGGCCATGATCAGCTCCATCACCAAGATCCTCTATCCCACCATAGCGAAGCGGTTCCAGACCACGCCCAGCCGCGTGGAGCGCGCCATCCGCCATGCCATAGAGGTGGCCTGGAGCAGGGGGAAGATGGAGACGCTGGACGCGCTCTTCGGCTATACCATCGATACGGGGAAGGGCAAGCCCACCAATTCGGAATTCATCGCCCTGATCGCGGACAGGATAAGGCTCTCCTACCGGACGAAATAGGATATTTTTGGGAATGTTGATGGAAAAGACTTTCCACTGGACGGATATTGTTGTATAATGAAGCTGGGGTTTTTAAAAGCTATCATAATCAGTGGAGGTTTCCGATGAAAAAAATTCTTTTTGCGGCATCAGAGGGAGTCCCTTTCATCAAGACCGGCGGTCTGGCAGATGTGGTGGGATCCCTGCCGAAGTGTATCGACAAGCAGTATTTTGACGTGAGGGTCATGATTCCGAAGTACGCCTGCATGAAGCAGCAGATGAAGGATAAGATGAGGTACGTGACCCATTTCTACATGGACTTCAACTGGAAGAGCATGTACGTTGGGATCTTCGAGGCAGAGGAAGAGGGCGTGCACTACTACTTCATCGACAACGAATACTACTTCAGCGGAGATAAGGTCTACACGGACGACCCCAGGTGGGAGATCGAGCGCTACGCGTACTTTTCCAAGGCGGTGCTCTCCGCGCTGCCCGTGGTGGATTTCAGGCCGGATGTCGTGCACTGCCATGACTGGCAGACCGGCCTGATTCCGGTATACATGAAGGAGCGGTTCCGCGGCGGGGAGTTCTTCAGCAGCATGAAGTCCGTCATCACCATCCACAACCTGAAGTTCCAGGGCAAGTGGGACATCAAGACCGTGCGCGACATCACCGGCCTGTCGGACTATTTCTTCGCCGCGGACAAGCTGGAGGCCTATAAGGACGCCAACCTCCTGAAGGGCGGCATCGTCTATGCGGACGCGGTGACCACGGTCAGCGACACCTACGCGGAGGAGATCAAGACGCCCTTCTACGGGGAGGGCCTGGACGGCCTGCTGCGGGCGCGCAGCGGCGACCTGCGGGGCATCGTCAACGGCATCGACTATACGGACTTCAACCCGGAGACGGATAAGCATATCGTGAACCCTTACAACGCGGTGAACTTCCGCAAGGAGAAGGTGAAGAACAAACGGGCCCTGCAGCAGGAGCTGGGGCTGGCTCAGAACGACAAGAAGATGATGATCGGCGTGGTGTCCAGGCTCACGGACCAGAAGGGCTTCGACCTGATCGCGTACATCATGGATGAGCTGTGCCAGGACGACATCCAGCTTGTGGTGCTGGGGACCGGCGATGCCCGCTATGAGAACATGTTCCGCCATTTCGACTGGAAGTACGGCGACAAGGTGTCGGCCAATATCTACTACTCCGACCCCCTGTCCCACAAGATATACGCATCCTGCGACGCGTTCCTGATGCCGTCCCTGTTCGAGCCCTGCGGCCTGAGCCAGCTCATGTCCCTGCGGTACGGCACCATCCCCATCGTCCGGGAGACGGGGGGACTGAAGGACACGGTACAGCCCTATAATGAATTCGAGAGCACCGGCACGGGCTTTAGCTTTACCAATTACAATGCCCATGAAATGCTGAATACTATCCGGTATGCGGAGCGTATCTATTATGACAAGAAGCGTGAATGGAACAAGCTGGTTGACAGGGCCATGGCGGCGGACTTCTCCTGGCACGTATCCGCCAGGAAATATCAGGAAATGTACGACTGGCTGATAGGTTGAAGGTATG
>CAMTBF010000462.1 GCA_947068385.1 uncultured Lachnospiraceae bacterium | reverse complement strand
AGGTAAAGCTTTCCATGTGGGTGTAGCGGGGCATGTACGCAAGGACGCCCTTGGCTTCCCTGAAAAGCTGGGTGATATCCTTTTTGCCGCTTGCAAAGGCTCCTCCGATGTGCCTGCTCTGCTGTGGCAGGGATTCGGATTCGTCATAGGGAGAGCTGTAGTTTCCGTCAAAGAACACCTGGGCCTCCTCAAAGATGGAGAAGTCATTGAAATAGCGTTCATTTTTTACCACTGCCTCGCATAGGTTGGGAAGCAGGGAGGAACGGATGCAGCTTAACTCCGGCGCAGGCGGCGTGGCCAGCTTCAGCACGCCCTCCCTGCCAGGCAGCACCGCGTCCACGAACACATCGCTCATCCAGGGATAGGTGTAGACCTCCTGCATGCCGCAGCGGACCGCAAGGTACTCCTTGATGTTCCGAAGGAGATCCTGATCCTTTTGATTGATGGCGCCTGTAAATGTGGTGGTGAACTCTGTAGCCTCGAAATGGTCGTAGCCGTACATCCTGGCCACCTCTTCCATCACATCGTCCTTCATGGAGATGTCGCCGGTAGAGCGCCAGGAGGGAGCGGTGACATGCATGTTGCCGCCGTCAATCTCCACCTCAAAGCCCAGAAGCTCCAGCTTCCTGCGGATCACCTCATCCGGCAGCTCCTTTCCAAGGCGCTTTGCCAGCCAGGTAAGGTTCACGTCGATTTCCGCCCGGTCAAGCTTCTTTACATGCCGGTCGCAGTAGCCGGTGACCTTCATGTCCGGATACAGCTCCCTGAAATACTGCAGGGAGAGGGCCAGGGCCTGCTCGCAGCGCTCCGGGTCGATGGCCTTCTCATATCTGGAGGAAGCCTCCGTCCTGTTGTCGTAGCGGAGGGCCGTCCTTCGGATTCCCGTGGATTCAAAATTCGCCACCTCCAGAATGACCCGCCTGGTGTCTGGCAGGATGGAATCCTTGGAGCCGCCCATGACGCCAGCCAGGGCCACCGGCTCTTTGGCATCTGCGATTACCAGGTCGTCTTCGCACAGCGCAAGCTCCTTGCCGTTCAGCAGGCTCAACGTCTCTCCCGCAGCGGCATGCCTGACGATGATGCGCTCCGTGATATGGTCCGCGTCAAATGCGTGGGTGGGGTTCCCTGTGGCGAGCATGGCATAGTTGGTGATATCCACCAGCGCATTGATGGGGCGCATCCCCGCTTTCCAGATCCGGTTCTGCATCCGGTAGGGAGATGCCTTGACCTCCACGCCGGACATCTCCACGCCGATGTATCTGGGGCATCTGTCAGGATCTAAGATATCCACCTTGAAATCCGCCTGCGCATCCGGCACATAAGGCTCGATCTCGGCCAGAGGCAGGTCATACAGGGCCGCGATCTCCCGGGCGATGCCGTAATGCCCCCAGAGGTCCGGACGGTTGGTCATGGATTTGTTGTCGATTTCCAGCAGGACATCGTCCATGTCCAGGGCCTGTGCCAGGGGAGTGCCCGCGGGCACGTCAAAGGCCGACAGGTCCAGGATCTCCGCCTCCTGAGATGCGGGGAACAGGTCGCCCAGGCCGATTTCGTCCGAGGCGCAGATCATGCCAAAGGACTCCACGCCCCTGAGCTTGGAATTCTTGATCGCCACGGGTTCTCCCTCCCCGTGCCAGCGGACGATGGCGCCGGGGCAGGAGACTGCCACCCGCATCCCCTCCCGCAGGTTGATGCCGCCGCAGACGATGTCCTTGACTTCGCCGCCGATGTCCACCTTGCAGACCCTGAGCTTGTCCGCATTGGGATGGGCCTGGATTTCCCGGATAATGCCCACGACCATGTGTTCAAAGCGTTTCGCCAGGTATTCCACATCCTCCACCTCCACGGTGGACATGGTCAGGTCGTATGCCAGCTTCTTCAGATCGATATCTTCCGGGATAGCCACGTAATCCCGAATCCATGATAATGATAATTTCATTGATTTGCACCCCCTTATCTGAACTGGTTCAGGAATCTTAGATCGGCGCTGTGGAACAGCCTTACGTCGTCCACGCCGTAGCGCATCATGACCAGCCTGTCCAGACCGATGTTCACATAGAATCCCGTATATTCATCAGGATCCAGCCCTGCCGCCCGGAGCACATTGGGATGGGGCGAGCCGCCCGGCATGACCTCGATCCAGCCCACATGCTTGCATACGCTGCAGCCCTTGCCGCCGCAGACCTGGCACTGCATGTCGATCTCAAAGCCCGGCTCCACAAAGGGGAAGAAGCCGGAGCGCATCCTTACGGGCACGTCCGTGCCGAACACTTTGCTCAGGATGCTCTTGATCATCACCTTGCCCGAGGTGAACGTGATGTCCTTGTCCACGATCAGCGCCTCGTACTGGAAGAAAGCCCTCTCGTGATGGGCGTCCGTGGTCTCGTTCCGGTAGACCCGGCCCGGATAGACGAAGCGGTAGGGGGGCTTGTGGGTCTGCATATAGCGCACGCTCCCGCCGGTGAGATGGGGGCGCAGGCACAGCTTCTCATTGGTATTCCCGCTGTCATGCCCCTCCAGCCAGTAGGTGTCCATGCTCTCCCTGGCCGGATGGTTCTGGGGAAAGTTCAGCTTGTCAAAGGCGTACATCTCGCTGGTGATGTCGTCCTCCTGAAAGATCTCGAAGCCCATGGAACGGAAGGTGTCGTTCAAGTCATAGCACATCTGGGTGATGGGATGGAGGCCGCCCTGGCGGGGCAGGATGCCCGGAACGGAACAGTCGAAATCCGGGGACACTTCGGAAGCCTTCAGCTTCAGCTGGATCCTTTTTGCCTCCACCAGCTCCGTCACCTGGTTCTTGGCCTGGTTCAGCGCGGATCCGATCTGGGGGCGAAGCTCTGCCGCCAGGCTGGGAAGCTCCTTCATCAGGAGGCTCAGCGCCCCCTGCTTGCCGATATAGGCGCTTTTTACGCTCTGCAGCTCGGCCTCGTTTGCCGCTGCAGATATCTTGGTCTTTACTTCAGACAGAATGCCGTTGATTCTCTCTTTCATTGCCATGCTCCTTTCTGGTCTTCGGCGGGATTTGGGAAAACTGTCAGGCTTACGGCAGTATCTGACAGAATCGAGTAGGGGAATGCCTTTTTCCGCTACTCGTTGCGCGGCCCGCATGCCGCCCAGGCGGCAAATTTCCATATGCGGGCCTGTGCATAAAAAACATCGCCGCCTGTCGTTGGACAAGGGACGATGTGAATCGCGGTACCACCCTATTTCAGGGTATCCTCATACCCTGCACTCTTTTTGTGTAATGCAATCTGCTACACGGACATCCGGCTTAACGCATTCCTGCCATGCTTTTCGCCGGAAGGCTCCCATACTGAAACTTCCAAAAGCCCCGTATGGAACGCTTTCAGCCGGCGACATCCCATCTCTGCTTTTACGAGA
>CAMTBF010000461.1 GCA_947068385.1 uncultured Lachnospiraceae bacterium | reverse complement strand
GGCAAGACAGCCGGAAGCAGAGGGAAAGGAAGAGGTGAAAAGCTGGTATGACGGCTTCATATTCGGGAAATGGAGGGATATCTATAACCCATGGTCGATTCTGAATTTCCTGGATACCGGAAAGCTGACGACCTACTGGGCCAACACCAGCTCCAACAGCCTTGTGGGGAAATTGATTCGGGAGGGGAGCCCGGAGGTGAAGATGGTCATGGAGGATTTGTTGGAGGGAGGGAAGCTCCATACGCAGATAGACGAGCAGATCGTGTTCAGCCAGCTTGACCAGGATGAGAACGCCATCTGGAGCCTGCTTGTAGCCAGTGGCTATCTGAAGGTGGAAAATTACATGATAGAGGACGGGGAGGAGAATTATGAACTGTCCCTGACGAACAAGGAAGTCCGCATCATGTTCAGGAAGATGATAAAAGGCTGGTTCTCCGCGTCTTCGTCCGCCTACAACAATTTTCTAAAGGCGCTGCTGCAGGGGGACGAAGAGGCTATGAACGCGTATATGAACCGGGTGTCTATGGCTGTCTTTAGCTACTTCGATACAGGAAGCGCCGACTCGGAAGCCTCGGAGCCGGAGCGTTTCTACCACGGCTTCGCCCTGGGCCTGATGGTGGAGCTGGCGGGCAGATATGTAATCACTTCCAACCGGGAGAGCGGCTTTGGACGCTATGACGTGGTATTGGAGCCGCTGAACCGGGAAGACGATGCTTTTATTCTGGAATTTAAAGTGCATAGCCCGGGGAAAAAGGGGGAGAAGACCCTGGAGGACACGGTACAGGCGGCCCTGCGGCAGATTGAGGAGAAGCAGTACGCCGCAGATTTGCTGGCAAAGGGAATCCCCGCGGACAAAATTCGCAAGTATGGGTTTGCCTTTGCGGGGAAGAAGGTTCTGATTGGCTGAGGGCTGCCCGGGGGCAGTGAGGCCCGGCTCAATGCCGGATGATATCCGCGAATTCCGCGCCCGCGGCCCGGGCCAGGTCCTGCGGAGCCAGCTCCAGCTGGGAGCCGATGCGCCCGCCGCTGACGATGATTTTCTCCAGGCTTTCCGCGGTGCTGTCGATGCGGGTCACGTACTGCTTCTTCATGCCCACGGCGGTGCAGCCGCCCCGGATGTAGCCGGTGATTTTGTTGATGTCCTTTACATGGATCATCTCCACGCTCTTTACGCCCACGCTCCTGGCGGCTGCCTTCAGGTCCAGCTCCTCCGCCACAGGTATCACGAACACGTAATAATCCCTGTTTCCAGACGTCACCAAAGTCTTGTACACCTTTTCATAGGGCAGGGAGAGCATGTCCGCAATCTGCAGGCCATCGGTGAACTCGTCGCACTCATAGGTCAGGTGCGCATAGGGAATCTTCATGGATTCCAGTATGCGCATGGCGTTGGTCTTGACTTCCTTTGTCTTTGCCATTCTGCTTCCCCCTCCCTTACCATTCTTTCGTAAGCTCGATATCCCATCCAAGAGCAAAAGGGCCGTTCACCTGGGCCTCCATGTCGTGCACCAGCTCCGCGCGTTCCGCGGCGCTGCTCTCCGGATCGTCCAGGGACTCCTCCGCCCAATAGGAATAGCCGTAGAGATAGCTTTGGTTAAAGTCCTCCCAGGAGCCAAAAAGCTCTTTCGCCTTCATCGCCGCCTCCAGGGTCTTGTCCAGCGCCTCCTCGTAGGTGCAGTAACCGGACGCATAGCCGAAGCCCATGATGGTTCCCACCCGGCTTAAGTCCCAGGCAGCGATGGCACCCTCTCCATAAGCGGCCCATGCGTCATAAGCTGCCATAAGGCTGATGTATGTCCCCTCGTCCAGGCTCTGCCCCGCCAGCTTCGCGTCAAAGGCATCCCGGTCCGTCTCGCCCAGGCCTCCGTATTCCTCCAGGAGCTTTAGGGCATCCGGGTTATGCATTCCATTTATCAGGCTATCCGCCGCTTCCGTCAGATCGGCGCCGCTCTCCACGCCCCAGCTGGAGGACAGGCTCTCCCGGGCCTGGGATGCCAGGGATTCCAGGGTGCTCTCGTCCGCCCCGCCCTCTTCCAGCGCATGGTAGGTCTCCCGGACACTGGCCCCGTTCACGGTGTCCAGAACCGCCGTCATGCCGTTCAGGAAGTCCTTGGTGCCGCCCTGCGCGGAGGCCTCGTCCAGAATCTCCAGGGCGATGACCTGCTTCGCATCCTCCACGTCGTCATCATTTCCTATTACGAATACGGAATAGTAGCTGTTCTCTGTCTCCAGGTAATAGCCGTAGGCCTGCCCCCTGGTGGTTCCATGCTTGACCACGCTTTCCCTGGCAAGGCAGCCCAGTGCGCCTTCGGCGGCGGGAGCGTCCGCATCCGTCCAATCCGCCGTTATGCCGGAGCCCTTCATCAGCAGATCCGCGATATAGTCCGCATAATCCTCCAGGCTTTCCATGCTGCCGGGATTTCCGGAGACATTGGACTTAGGGGTCTTCATGCAGAAAGCGCCGAACCCCTTCCTCTCGGAATCGTTCTCCAACATCATCACATCGGATCCCGCCAGGACGGGAGCCTCCGTCTGCGTAAACCCCTCGAGCATGATTACCTGATAGGATCCGTCCGAGGAGGCATATTCCTGGGAAGCCGGGAGATCCTCCGCATCCGTGGACTCCTCTTGTGCGGCGTCTCCCCCGGAACTCTCGGATGTAAGGCCTATGGCTTCCTTTAAGTCATTGAGATCTCTGATATCCCCACAGGCCGTAAGCGTCAGCCCAAGGATGATTGCCAGCAATAATGCACCTTTTTTTCTCATGCGCTTCATACTCCTTCTTTCTATATACATGCATACACAATACATACACAAGGACAAGCTTCAGATAAGTCTTCCCTACTACAGCTGCCCGTTGACGATTGTACCATATCCTGATTCAAATTTCCACGCTTTTTTCTTGTAATTCATGCCCACCTATGGTAAGCTGGTTACAGGCAAAGAATTCAAATCTTACATCTCAAAAGGCCGGACAGGCCTTTTCTGTAATACCTGACAACAGCCCCGCGAAAGGCGGCCTGTTGTATCGAACTTCTTGCTGGGCGGGAGCCTGTATCCAACGGAACATGAACTCCATAACCGAAAGCAGGAAGGGCGGATTGCATGACCTTTCCTGCGAATCTCATCTTCGAAAGGAAAGGGGACAGAATGGAAAAGGAAAAGACAAAATGGACAGAGGAGGCCAGTACAAAGGCTGGCAGGGCAGAAGAGCTTCAGAAAGCAGAAAAACAGGAAAACACAGGAGGAGACAGAAAGCCGGGAGCTCCTATAGTAAGCATGCCTCATGACAAGGGATACAAGAAGAGCATGTCAAGACCATCGGAATTCCTGCACTTTCTCAAAAAGTATGTAATGGCGGCAAAATCTGGAACTAGAAAGGCTTCATCATCAAAGGCGTCGGGAAG
>CAMTBF010000460.1 GCA_947068385.1 uncultured Lachnospiraceae bacterium | reverse complement strand
GCTCCAGCCAGGACAGGAGCCAGGTGTTCGTCTGCCGTTCATAGGCAAGGTTCCCCAGATAGCTTTCCGCTACGATGACATCGGGATATTTATCCGGATTCATGCGCCAGTATTCCAGGACGGCGCTGCTGTAGGAAGGGGTTGACATGGTGGACGGCCCTGCCACTTCTACATCCTCATACAGATATCCCAGCGTATTCGCCGGAACGCCTATGATCCATACCTTGTCCCCCGGCCGGATCCACTGCTTCCACTCAGGGTAGCTGTCGCGCTCTATGCAGACGCCGTCCTCATTGGAGATGATGCCCCATGCCGGCCCGGTGCGCACCACGGACAGGTCCGACAGGATGGAGCACATCTGCCCCTTTCCGGTCAGGGGCGTCCTGATATAGACGCATCTGAATGCCAGCAGCATCACGAGGCAGATGAAGCAGCGGCATCCCCATCTCTTCATTTCCGCGGATGTGAGCGCCTTTCCGATTGGTATCAGCGCCGCGACGATCGCCGGCAGCGCATAGGGCACGGAGGGGAAGAGGGGCATATTGGACAGGAGCAGCGTGGCCAAAAGCTCCAGGCTGCCGAAGGTGGTCAGGCACAGATACAGCCTTTCCTCCCCCGCTGTCAGCTTCCCCCTGTTCCACAGGCCTGCCGCAATGACGGCCAGGAAGATGAGGCTGTAGGCGGTGCGGTTCTGCAGGCTTAGGATGTTCAGGAGGAATCCGGCCAGAAGGACGCCTGCGGAGCAGAGCAGCCAAAGCTGCCGCCCGTTCTGTCCCTTCCCCTGGGCGGGAGGGCGGAGGGCCAGCAGGACCCTGCTCGCGCCGAACCCCAACCCGCCCACCGCCAGAAATACCGGAAGGGCCCTCAGGGCGTCCTTCAGGTATCCGGCCAGCTTGTCCAGGGTGCTGACCGTGTGGGAGGGCTCCAGCGCCAGCATCCCCTTTATGCACTGCAGGAGGGTGTCCGGGCCCAGGGTGAGGAGGAAATAACCCGCCACGGCGATCCCGGCCCCTGCGCACACCCCCGAAAAGGTCAGGATGCTGCCCCGCCTGTCCGCCGAATAGCGCGCCAGCAGCGCGATGGCTCCCGGAAAGAGGAGCAGGCAGGAGGGATAGGACAGCACTGCCAGGCACAGGCAGAATGCCCCGGCCGCCAGCGTGAGGCGCCTCCCTCCCCTCAGGTAGGCATGCAGGCAGAGGCACGACAGCGTGGAGAACCACAGCTGCATGTTGGCGAACTCCGGCAGCGCGAAGTCCTTGGGGGAAACCATGAAGAACAGCAGGGCGCCGCCATATGCCAGGGGCTTCTCCAGCTCCCGGCGGAGCGCCCTGTACAGCAGGGCGGCGATGCCAGCCCGGATCAGGATCCCGCAGACTTGCAGGTAGAGCACGATGCCCGTGGTGGTCCGGAATGCTTTCTCATAGATCCACATCAGGGCCGCCGTAAGGAAAGCCGAGGTCTGGTGCGGCTCCCACATCTCCAGGAACATCCTGTCCCCGGAGAGCAGCCGCTGGGACATGCTGATGTGGTAGGTACAGTCATGGGACACGTTGGTCACCGACCAGATGAGGCCGCAGAGCAGGGCCGTCACGGTCAGGGCCCCATAGGCCAGCCGGTGCTTCCGGGGCTGTGTGTCTTGAAGGTTTCCGGTTCCTCTCATCAGATTTCTCCATTTTGCTTTCTATAGAATGACGTCTCCTGCTTCGGCTCCGCCTCAAATCCCCGGGGAAATAAAGCCATGGCGCACACCAGGGGAAGGGCGAAGAAGAACAGGAGCATATATCTCACCAGGATCATGGGGCCAAGCAGCACCGTGAGGAGATGGAACACGAAAATCCACATCGGCGCCAACAGCCGGTACTTCCTGCGGCTCCAGAAA
The DNA here is from genome assembly GCA_947068385.1 of uncultured Lachnospiraceae bacterium. Taxonomy (GTDB): domain Bacteria; phylum Bacillota; class Clostridia; order Lachnospirales; family Lachnospiraceae; genus Acetatifactor. Next base: position 1,533 of record CAMTBF010000460.1, on the reverse strand, counting down.
TAAAGGAACAGGATCATGGTGCACAGGAGATGCCATCCGGGGCTCAGCAGCAGGAAAGCGAAGGGGGCCTTTTGGGCTTCCGTATCATGGGACAGGCGCTCATAGAATGCGTGCAGCCCGGGCAGATAGACCCGCTCTTCTCCGGGCGGGGCCACCCTGTAGTCGAAATAGCTGCCCTTCCCGTCCGCGTGGCGGTATCCGTCGATCAGGGCATGGGGATACCAGGCATCCACCGTGTTGATCAGGAAAGAGTTCACATAGGTCAGGGGATGCGCTGCCCCCAGCCGGAGCCAGAGGCGGAGGAACTCTCCCTTATGGGCCTGAAAGGCCTCCCTGTGGAAGCCCTGCTTCACGGGATCGGACACCGTGGGCTTGTACTGCTCCAGGGCCTCCCTCTCCACGAAACGGGAAAGGGCCTCCAGGTCCTCTCCCTGCAGGGAGGCGGAATCATACCGATAGACACGGGCCATCTGCTGCAGGGGCACGGAGAGCATTTCCTCCACCCCGCCCGGCGCTACGTCCAGCGCCCTGTACACCGGCCCGGTATAGATCAGATAGGGGACGATCGCGACCAGCAGAAACGCTGCCAGATTCCTTTTATGCCTGCGCCAGTCCGCCCGCGCGGATATCCCCAGGACGAGCAGCGTCAGGAGGACGATGTACGGGCCGTTGTTGCGGAATATCATGGTGCACAGGGCGGCCGCGCCGAAACGGAGCATCCCTTTCCGGTCCCCCGCAAACGCCCGGTCAGCCGAGAAACGGATGGCATATAGGAAGAAGAACAGCTCTGCCCCTGTGAAGAGCACATCCTTTGTGGCGCAGATGGAAAAAAGCTGTGCCACCGGGGACAGGGCATAGACGGCCAAAGCCAGCATCCGGTAGATGCGGGGCACCCGGGCCTGTGCCATGTACTCTATGACAGCCGAGAAGGCCCAGGCCAGGAAAAGCATCTGCAGGACGGCATATACCGCGATCCCCGCATTATAGCATCCTGTCAGCCCGTGGAGCCCCTCCGTAAGGCCTCCCAGCAGCAGCACATGGGCCACGGGATGGTGGGCGGTGAGCATCCCGTCGCGCACCTGCTCCCATTCGTTGTAAGCGTCGTAGGAGAACACGCCCGGAAAAATGGAGAGCAGGGCCGGAAGCCAGCACAGGAAGAGAAGGCCAGTGCAGAGCAGGCGCCTTTTCCAGCCTCCTGTCCGCGGCACGTCATCCTCCTTCCCAGGCCTCCCGGCTATCCGGTCGATGAGCTGCCAGAGGAAATACAGGATCACGGCGCCGCCTGCCCCTGCCGCCGCCCATTTCACATAGAAGGCCTTATCCGTGAGATCCAATGTATCAAAGCAATCCAGCTGATGGCCCGCCACATAGCAGAAGGCACAGAGCAGCCCGCCGATTGCGGAAAAAATCCATTTTCGCATGCGCATAGGGTAAAGTACGGCACCTCCCTTCGCCATTCATTATAATGTACCCCCTGTCCTTTTGCAACATTCAAAATGGATAAAATAGCCCCTTGTTTTTTCCCGCGTTGTC
>CAMTBF010000459.1 GCA_947068385.1 uncultured Lachnospiraceae bacterium | reverse complement strand
TAATCTGCCATTCATTCCCTCGCTTTCCGCAACCGTAGGTAGACGCTCCACCCGGATATCACTATGAAAATCATAAACATCATGAACTTTGTAAGACAGTGCGATCCCAGGATCGACGACTCGGAGCGCATCCTGTACGAAACTACGGCGGCGGAAGTAGCCCTGGTAAAGGAATACGGATACGACAGCACCTTCCTGCTGCAGTACGATGCGGTCGTGGATCCGGGCTATCAGAAGCTGTTCCGCCAGGAAGCGGACAGCCATATGGAGCTGGGGCTATGGTATGAGATCGTACAGCCCCTGACCGAAAAAGCCGGCATCCCCTGGAGGGGCCGGGAAGGCTGGCGCTGGGACTGGCATGTGATACCGGGCTTTTCCATGGCCTACACCATAGAGGAGCGGAAAAAGCTCATAGACATCGCCATGGAAGACTTCCGTGAGGTATTCGGAGCATATCCGAGGACCGTGGCGAGCTGGCTGCTGGACAGCTTCACCGTGGGCTACCTGGCGGACAACTATCCCGTCACGGCCTTCGCCATCTGCCGCGACCAGACCAACACGGATGCCTACACCCTCGTAGGCGGCTATTTCAACCAGGCCTACTACCCCTCCAGGCGCAACATGTTCACCCCCGCCCAGTCCCCGGGACAGCAGGTGAACGTGCCCATGTTCCGCCTGCTGGGGCCCGACCCGATCCATAATTATGATAACGACCGCTATCTGACCAATGAAAAATATCTGCCCTATCACGGCTGCTATACCCTGGAGCCTGTGTGGGGTTCCGGCGCCGACCCGGAGACTGTGGACTGGTTCTTCCGGAATTATTTCCGAGGGGAAGACCTGGGCTTCTCCTACGCCCAGTTGGGACAGGAGAACAGCTTCGGCCCGGCTCTCCTGCCCGGCCTGCGGATGCAGTTCGAGAAGCTGAAGAGCTGGCCTGACCTGTGCATCTGGAAAATGGGGGACACTGGCGAATGGTTCCGCAAGACCTATCCCGACAGCACCCCCGCCACCTGTGTCAGCGCGCTGGAGGACTGGGACGGCTCCCGGCGGATCCAGTCCGTCTATTACGACTGCAGGAATTACATGGCCAATCTCTTCCGCTGTGACGGGAAGGTCTTCCTGCGCTGCCTTTACCGCTTCGATGAAGATGTGCCGGAGAGATATCTGGACAGGCCCTGCGAGACCTGGGACGCCACCTATGAGAACCTGCCGCTGGCGGACACGCTCCTGTGGGAAGGCAACAAGGGGCTGGTGCTGGATACCCGGGGCGGAGCCCTCTCCCTGGCAAAGGCAGGGGAAAACTGCCTGGAGGTCTCCTGGGGCGACCGGCAGGTGCTGTTCACGGAGGAGGGCATCCGGGTCAAAGGGCTCCGGGAATCGTTCCTCGATGCCGCCGGGTGCCCCACACAGCCGGAGGCCCGGGAGGACAGAATCCTTTACTGCCATGAGGGCCACAGGTACGCGCTCCGTGTGGCAGGCGGGACCGTTGCCGCTAAGGACGGCGGCTTCCTGATCCTGTCCCAGGAGGCGGAATTCACCCTTTTTCCGGAAAATTTTTGACGTTAAGCATTTGACATCAAAAGCGGGCAGGAGCTTACCCTGCCCGCTTTTTGAATATCCTTTCCTAAATCACGGTGAGAATCCCCACAGACTTCAGGAACAGGATCACCAAAAGCACCGGCGCGACGAACTTCACCATCCCCACGTACAGCCCCCGCCTGCCAAACTTGTCCCCTGTCTTCTCCACCTCGTCGATGACAGCCTTGGGCTTTAACAGCCATCCCACCAGGACACAGGTTCCGATGGCCACCAGGGGCATGAACAGATTGTTGCTCAGATAGTCCATGACGTCCAGGATCTGGGCCGTGGCCCCGTTGGGGAGCTTCAGCTCGAAGTACCATATGTTGTAGCCAAGGCACACCACGATCCCCGCGGCCAGAGCCACTGCCATTTCCACCAAGGACGCCTTCAGCCTGGACCAGTGGAGCTTGTCCATCAGGCTGGAGACCACCGCCTCCATGACGGAGATCGCGCTGGTCAGGGCCGCGAACAGCACCATGGCGAAGAACAGGCATCCGATCACATGGCCGATCCCGCCCATCGCCGCAAAGACCTTGGGGAGCGAGACGAACATCAGGCTGGGCCCGGAGGCCTCCATCCCCTCCCTGCCCATGAAGGTGAACACCGCAGGGATGATCATGACGCCGGCCAGGAATGCCACCAGGGTGTCGAAGATCTCAATCTGGTTGATAGAGCGGACCAGGTTGGCGTCGTCCTTTACATAGGAGCCGTAGGCCACCATGATTCCCATGGCCACGCTGAGGCTGAAGAACAGCTGCCCCATGGCATCTAAGAGTACAGTAAAGAATCCCTTCAGCGTGATGCCGCTCAAATCCGGCACCACATAGATCCGAAAGCCCTGAAGCCCTGTCCTGGTAACGCCGTCGGCGTCCGTATGGGAGATGGTCAGCGAGAAGACCGCGATCCCCAGCACCAGGAGGATCAGCACCGGCATCAGCACTTTGGAGAAGTTCTCGATCCCCTTGTTCACGCCCAGGATGATGACCACGGATACCACGGCCAGGAAGATCGCCAGCATCACGATCGGGGATGCCTGGCTGGTGATGAAGCCCGTAAAATAGCCCTCCTGGGCCGTCTGCATGCCCTCCCCCGTGAGATAGGCCAGGAAATACCGAATCACCCAGCCGCCGATCACACAGTAATAGGGCAGGATGATCACCGGCACCAGAGAGGCCACCACGCCCAGGAACCCCCACTTGGGCCGCAGCTTTGCATAGGCCGTCAGCGGGCTCTGCTTGGTCTTCCTGCCGATCGCCACCTCCGTCACCAGGAGCGTGAATCCGAACGTCAGCGCCAGGATCAGGTAGATGACCAGAAACAGCCCTCCCCCGTCCTTGGCCGCCAGATAGGGGAACCTCCAGATATTCCCCAGCCCTACGGCGCTTCCGGCAGCGGCCAGGACAAAGCCTACCGAGCCGGAAAATGAATTCCTTTTTTGATGTTCCATACCTTTCCTCCAACCTTTCCTCTTTTCTTTGGATTTTCATGTTCCCTATATAGAAACTTCATTATACTAAGGAAGGAAGAATTTTACAAGGGTCTAATTTTTTGTCTTCCGATGAATTCTATTGAATATTGATTGATTTTCACATGGCACGCGGATATAATAAAAGTGTGAGCAAAATCACATTTTTATTATATTTTATGCGAAAGGAGTCTATGACATGAAGCGTCTCATGATGGAACAGCTGATAGCCTGGAAAAAATCCCCCTATCGGAAGCCTTTGATACTAAAGGGCGTCCGGCAGGTAGGCAAGACCTGGCTCCTGAAAGAGTTCGGCAGAGAATACTACGAAAATACCGCTTACTTCACCACAAAAATCTTCCGCGAAAAATCCCCATACGTATTATTCATGATA
>CAMTBF010000458.1 GCA_947068385.1 uncultured Lachnospiraceae bacterium | reverse complement strand
CCTATGCACCTGTTACGGAATGGACAGTCTTTACATTCAGCCTTTGGACAGCGGGGATTGCCGGATTTCTCGGCGATGACGTTCACCACGTCCTCGTTCAGGCCCAGGTTCAGGATGGTGTCCATCATGCCGGGCATAGATGCCCTTGCGCCGGAACGGACGGATACCAGGAGGGGATTCTCCTTGTCGCCGAACTTCTTGCCGGTGATCTCCTCCATCTTCACGATGTATTCATTGATCTGTCCCTGAATCTCATCGTTGATCTCCCTGCCGTCCTCATAGTATTGTGTACAGGCCTCCGTGGTAATCGTAAAGCCCTGCGGCACCGGAAGGCCCAGCCCTGTCATCTCGGCCAGGTTCGCGCCTTTGCCGCCCAGAAGCTCACGCATGTCAGCGTTCCCTTCCGTGAACAAGTACACCCATTTTCTCATCGCAATCTCTCCCTTTCTAATTGATTTTAGACAGTCAAAAAAATCTGGCTGTCTCCTGACAAAAAATCATAAAGCTAGTCTGTCTTTTCTTATTTTAACAATTTGCCAATGGAATAGCAAGCCAAATTGTGCCTATTTTGGACATATCCGGTAATTTCGTGCAATCTGTCCATTTGCCCTTTTCCGCCTGCGGCAACTTGCACAAACGGACATCTTCTGACGGACAATTGAATATCAAGCTTGCCGTGCTGTCGATTTCCCTTGATTAATCAGGCGTTTTGTGTATAATGATAAGGGTAAGAAAAGGCACGGCCATAAAAATAAGAAGCAAAATTCAGGAAACGAGGATTTAAAATGATCAGTGTAAACAATGTAACCTTGCGTATCGGCAAAAAAGCACTATTCGAGGATGTGAACATCAAATTCACGGAAGGCAACTGCTACGGCGTCATCGGCGCCAACGGCGCGGGGAAGTCCACCTTCCTGCGGATCCTCTCCGGCGACCTGGAGACCACCAGCGGAACCATCGTCATCACCCCCGGGCAGCGCCTCTCCGTGCTGGAGCAGGATCACTTCAAATACGACGACTATTCCGTCATGGATACGGTCATCATGGGCAATGCCCGCCTGTATGAGATCATGAAGGAGAAGGACGCCATCTATGCCAAGGAGGACTTCTCCGACGAGGACGGCATCCGGGTCAGCGACCTGGAGGCGGAGTTCGCGGAGATGGACGGCTGGGAGGCGGAGTCCAACGCCGCCATGCTGCTCAACGGCCTGGGGATAGACACGGACTTCCACTACACCGCCATGAAGGACCTGGACGGCAGCCTGAAGGTGAAGGTGCTGCTGGCCAAGGCCCTGTTCGGCAATCCGGACATCCTGCTTTTGGACGAGCCCACCAACCATCTGGACCTGGACGCCATCGCCTGGCTGGAGGACTTCCTGATCGACTTCGAGAACACGGTGATCGTGGTGTCCCATGACCGGTATTTCCTGAACAAGGTCTGCACCCACACCGCGGACATCGACTACAGCAAGATACAGCTCTACGCCGGCAACTACGACTTCTGGTACGAGTCCAGCCAGCTGCTGGTGCGCCAGATGAAGGAGGCCAACAAGAAGAAGGAGGAGAAGATCAAGGAGCTGCAGGAATTCATCTCCCGCTTCTCCGCCAACGCCTCCAAGTCCAAGCAGGCCACCTCCAGGAAGCGCGCCCTGGAGAAGATCGAGCTGGACGACATCCGGCCCTCCAGCCGCAAGTACCCCTATATCGACTTCCGCCCCGACAGGGAGATCGGCAACGAAGTCCTTACGGTGGAGCATCTGTCCAAGACCGTGAACGGCGAAAAGGTGCTGGACGACATCTCCTTCGTGGTAGGGCATGACGACAAGATTGCCTTCGTTGGCGGCCAGGAGCTGGCCAAGACCACCCTCTTCCAGATCCTCATGGGCGAGCTGGAGCCAGACGAGGGGCATTATAAATGGGGCGTGACCACCTCCCAGGCCTATTTCCCCAAGGACAGCACCGCGGAGTTCGACAACGACCTGACCATCGCGGAATGGCTCACGGGCTACTCTCCCGTGAAGGACGTGACCTATGTGCGCGGGTTCCTGGGCCGGATGCTCTTCGCCGGGGAGGACGGGGTGAAGAAGGTGAAGGTGCTCTCCGGCGGCGAGAAGGTGCGCTGCCTGCTGTCCAAGATGATGATCAGCGGGGCCAACTGCCTGGTGCTGGACGAGCCCACCAACCATCTGGACATGGAGTCCATCACCTCCCTGAACAACGGCCTGATCAAGTTCCCCGGGGTGGCCCTGTTCTCCTGCCATGACCATCAGTTCGTCCAGACCACGGCCAACCGGATCATCGAGCTGCTGCCGGACGGGCATATGATCGACAAGATCACCACCTACGACGAGTACCTGGCGAACGATGAGATGGCCAGGAAGCGCACGGTCTTCACCGCCCAGAAGGAAGAGGGCGATAATTAAGTTCACGCGCCGCCCCGGCGAGATCCAGGGTGCGCATGGCCCATCAGGCAGAAAGGCAGTGGAATCCCATGCTTGCAGTAGACTTACACGTACATTCCAACCGTTCCGATGGAAGCTTCTCCCCCGCACAGCTGGTGGATTACGCCCGTGAAAAAGGGCTGGCGGCCTTCGCCCTCACGGACCACGATACCATTGACGGGCTGGACGAGGCGCTTCAATACGCGGAGCGCCTGGCGGCCGGGCAGGCGGACAGCATCGCCGCAGCCCAGGCGGAGCATTCCCCCGGGGCTGCGGCAGGGAAGGGCCGGGGCGCGGATGGCTCCCCCTGTGCAAAGGACAGACAGGCCGTCGCAGGAACGGCGGATACGGACGGGGCTTTTGGAGCCATGTCCCCCAGCCGGCCTCCACAGGACATAAAGGGCCCCGCAGAGGGATATGCCGACCGGGGGCTTGTCCCCGAGGTCATCCCGGGCATCGAGTTCTCCACGGAATACCGGGGACAGGACGTGCATGTCCTGGGCCTGTACATCGATTACCGCAATCCCGCCTTTGTCCAAAAGCTACGGGACTTCGTGGACTCCCGCACCACCAGGAACCGGAAGATGTGCCGCCTCCTGACAGAGGCCGGGATGCCTGTCACCTATGAGGAGTTGACGGCCATGTTCCCGGACGCGGTCATCACCAGGGCCCACTATGCCAGATACATGCTGGAGCAGGGCTATGTGAAGAACATGTCCGAGGCCTTCGACCGCTATATCGGCGATGGCTGCCCCTGTTTCCTCCCCCGGGAAAAGGTGACCCCCGTGGACGCAGTGAAGCTGGTCCTGTCCGCCGGGGGCATCCCCATCCTGGCCCATCCCGTGCTCTACAACATGAGCGACGGAGAGCTGGACGTCCTCACCGCCTGTCTGAAGGAGGCCGGGCTGATCGGTCTGGAGGCGGTCTACAGCACCTACACTGCCGCCGACGAGCGCCGGATGCGGGGGCTGGCGAAAAAATACGGGCTGGCGGTCAGCGGCGGCAGCGATTTC
>CAMTBF010000457.1 GCA_947068385.1 uncultured Lachnospiraceae bacterium | reverse complement strand
GGCAATCCGATACGGCCCTTGCGCATGCCCGCACAGAGGCGTCAGCTATATTTCTCCACCACTTTGTCCATCAGCTCCCTGGCCGCCTCCATGTCCTTTACCAGCTTGAACTGGGTGCGGCAGCGGTCGAGATTGTGGTTCTCCCGATGAATCTTGAAATAGGTATCCCCGTTCAGGTGATCCGTGAGGAAGCGCATGCCGCACTCGAAGGTCATCATCATGGCCCCCACCGGCAGCATCTTCTTCTCGTTGTCCGTAAGGAGCGAGCCGCACTCTCCCAGGAATCCCTTCGTATAGCAGTCGAACAGGTCGATCTCGAAATTGACCTTGCTCAAATCCGGCTCATCCTCCGCCGCATAGGTGGCGCCGAAGCGGATGCTGTCTCCGAAGTCATTGATGGAGAGCCCGGGCATCACGGTATCCAAGTCCACCACCGCCAGAGGCTTTCCCGTCTTTTCGTCGAACAGTACATTGTTGAGCTTCGTATCGTTATGGGTGACCCGCAGGGGAAGCTCTCCGCTCTCCTGCATGTCTACCAGCGTGGCCGCGAACTCCTTATGGGCCCGCACGAAGGCAATCTCCTCCGCTACGGAAGCCGCTCTGCCGCACACATCCTTCTCCACTGCCGCCTCGAAGTCCAGGTAGCGGGACTTGGTGTTGTGGAAATTAGGGATGGACTCGCAGAGCTTATCCGCCGGGAAGTCCGCCAAGAGCTTCTGGAAATGTCCGAAGGCGCAGGCGCTTAAGTAGAACTGCTCCGCGTTCTCACAGGTCTGCATGGTCGTTGTGCCGTCTATGAACATATAGACCCGCCAGCAGCCCTCCTCGTCCTGGTACAGCGTCCTGCCGTCCTTGGTCAGGACCACGTTCATGGTCTCCCTCTGGGGATCCCCGCCGTCCCGGGCGATCTTCTCCCGCAGGAAGTCCGTCACCAGGATGATGTTCTCCATGAGGGCCTCCGCGTTCTTGAAGACAGCGGTGTTGATCCGCTGCAGTATGTAGTATTTCTCCCCTTTCTCGGTCTTCACCAGAAAGGTATCGTTGATGTGTCCGCCGCCGTGGCTGACCGCGCTTATCGCTTTGCTGTCCAGGCGGAAGCGGTCTGCAATCTGTAGATATCTATCCATCGTATTATCTCCTTGCGTCTGTCATGGAAGGGAGGGCTGTACTGACCCTTTCTTCTTTTACATTCAATATTCAGTCTACCAACTGTTTCCTGTTTCGTCAAGGAGAAAATTTGAAGACTACAGTATTGTCTTTTCCCGCAATCTTGCCGTTCTTCTGCGCGAATCATTTGCTCAGACGGTTCATCCCGCACACCTTAAGCCCCTGGGAGACCAGGTTGTCGTCCAGGATCTCTCCAATCCATACCTCCCCCTCTCCCATGGCGATGCCCTGATAATTCACGAACATGTTCCCGCAGGACTCCTTTTGCAGCGCGTCCAGAAAGGCCGGATTCGGATCCTGTATGAAATCCGCCCCCAAAAAGGCCTCCCGATCCTGATATACCGTGCCGTCTACGGTAATCGGAAAGGCGATCCCCTCACACAGGCCCCGGAAATCTCCGGCCAGGATCTGCCGCTTCACCTTCCTGGCAAAGCGCTCCACCTCCCAGGCAGGCTTGTCCGTGGCCACGGCGTAGATTCCGGCGTAAGTACTCAGTCCTTCATATACCTGTTCCATGCTGTCGGCATAGGAGCCCAGATACTCCGACACCGGCCTGTCCAGATAAAAGTCTTTGCTTCCCTCCTCCTGGGCATAGGCCCGCACCATGCGAACCGGCACGTCTATGTTCGGCCCCTGCACCCCGGCGTATTCCAGAATCACCAGGATGTCCGTCCTGCCGTCCTCATTGTAATCCTGGAAGGCTACGGACAGCACCTGCCCAAACTGCTGGCCGTAGAATATGTTCTCCTCGTTCTCGCCGGGCAGGAGAGCAACCGTCTTCCCGTCCTGGAGCAGGGCGAAGCGCACATCCCCGAAGCAGACATGGCCGTTTTCATCCTCCATGAGGTCTCCCGGCGCAAAGGGCGCGAAGATTACCCCTCCCCAGCCGTCCAGCGTCACAGGGAAGGACTGGTCCAAAATCTGCCCCCCGGTCAGAGCCTCCGAGCCACCGGTGCTGCCAGGTACTGCACCGCTGTCCGCGGCATTTCCACCGACACCGCCACCCGCAGCGCTTCCGTTTCCCACAGCGCCGCCCGCAGCACTGCCATTCGTTATGGCATAGATATTGTCCGTCGTCAGGTTTACGTAAGGAACCTGTATGGGCTTCGCCCCTTTCAGGCAGGAATCCCGCCACTGGCCGTATTCCGCGCCGTCCATAGGGGCCTTCGGCTCATTTCCCTCTGTGGCCACATAGTACACCACGCCGTCCCCGTCCGCATCCACCTCCTGGGGGAAGGGGTTCCCGTCATAGTCCTCCTCCCGGAAGCCCCTGCTCCAGGCGTCCACGCTGGCCAGCGATACATAGGCATCCGTCTCAGGGTCATAGCGGTACAGACTATAAGGCCAGAAATTCCCGTCAGCGCCACCATCGCTGGCCAAACCCTGATTGTGGGATGCCTCCACCTCTATTATGCCATTGTCATAATAGGTCAGCATCGGGTATACCAGGAACTCCTCCCGCAGGTCTCCCGTGCCGCTGTCGTAGTCATATATGATTTCCACCATCCCGGCTGTGTAGGTGGTGGTATAGACGACAATCAGCTCTTCTCTGCCATCGGCATCGATGTCATAGACCGCGAACATATTATCGGTGATGTCGGCACTGGCCGGTTGAAGGCCATGATCCATGCCGTCCGGAAATTTCTGGTCGAAATAGATGTCCTCCAGGACCTTCACATAGGCCTCGTACATGGCCTTCTTCTCAGGCGACAGGGCCTGGGAAGAGGCATCCTCTCCCGCATCTTTTCCGATGCCTCCTCCGCCCTCCGCTGTCCCGGCGCTGCCGCTGCCGTCTTCCGCCGGAGCCTGGGAGCTTTCCTGCCCGTCCGCGTTTCCGCCCGGTCCATCGGTCAGGGAGACTCCCATGTCCTCCAGCCCGTTCCCTGTGCCGTCACTGCCGCAGCCTCCCAGCACGGCCGCCGCAAGGCACAGCGCCGCCCATCTACAAAATTTCTTCATAATATTCCTCCCGCCCGCCATAACTGGCCACAGTCAACAATGTGACCCCCGCGGCAGTCGCAAAGCCATATTCTATGGCTTTCATGTGCATGCAAGCATGCCCACTTGGCTCGTTGCTCAACGAGCAACGTTTGCTCGCGGGAATCAACAATCCGCCGCTAATCCGGAAGACGCCCACGCTTTGGGCATTCCTCCGCTTAAAGCTTGAAAGTTCCTTCACGCTCAGTCCGGCCGATGATCATAAGGGCCGTAAATGGCGCTCATCTCCCTGGTGGCCCCACTCAGATATATCTGATAGAAATTCCCCGATTCCGCCAGGATGTTCAGGATGCTATAGGTA
>CAMTBF010000456.1 GCA_947068385.1 uncultured Lachnospiraceae bacterium | reverse complement strand
AGATAGGGTCTGAAAGCCTTATAAAATGGGGGCTAAAGATTCCGAGAAAATATGATTGATAAAAGGAGGGACAGGGAGCTGCTGTTCACAAACGATGTGGTGCGCCCGTGCAACCTGGCCGTCCGCAATGCATGGCTCTCCGGGGGCATTGAATGGAACGCAGGGTTCCGGGGGCATCATCCGTATACCTGCTCCCTTTTGCATACCGCGCAGACCCGGCTGGAGGACGGCACGCCGGTATTGCGTTTCTATTACTTCGAGCGGATGCGCTGTGCGGTAGTCCAGATGGACTTCTTCCTCCCCCAGGGCTCGGAGCTGCTTTATGCCAGGATCCGGATCACCAATCCCAATGACCATGTAGCCCCCATGTACTGGTGGAGCAATGCCGCGGTGGCAGAGAAGGACGGGGACCGGGTCATAGTGCCCGCCCTTCAATCCTACACGGCCGATGTGGACGAGGACTGGAAAGCTAAGATAGTGAAAATCCACATCCCCCTGCAGGGCGGGAGGGATATCAGCTATCCGGCGGGGAATCCATCGTCAAAGGATTATTTCTGGACGCTGGAGCGGGACGCGAGAAGGTACATATGCCAGCTGGATGCGGAAGGGTACGGGCTGTGCCAGACTTCCACGAGCCGCCTGAAGGGCAGGAAGCTCTTTGTATGGGGGAATTCCCAGGGCGGGCACAGGTGGATGAATTTCCTCACCGCGGATGACAAGGAGGGCAGGTACGACGAAATACAGAGCGGCCTGGCATGCACGCAATACGAATGCCTGCCTATGCCGCCCCACACGGTATGGGAGTGGCTGGAGGGATACGGCGCCCTGCAGGTGCAAAAGGAAAAGGCCCACGGCGGCTGGAAGGAAGCCCGGGAAGCGGTAGAGGAAGGGCTGGACAGGCTAACTACGGAAGGGCAGATGGAAAGCCTGCTGGAGGAGACCAGGGCCATGGCTAGGACAGCCGCCCCCGAAAAGCTGTTCTCCATGGAGGGCTGGGGAGCCCTTGAGGCGTACCGGAGAGGCAAAATGGGCGGGAGTATGATGAACGACCATCTGGACTTTGGCCAGATGGGGCCGCAGCAGCTGGACTGGAAGCGGCTTCTGGACGAGGGCACCATGGGAGAGCATGCACCGGATGAGATTCCTCCTTCCTATCAGAGACAGAAGGAATGGCTGACCCTGCTGGAGCATGCGCTGGAGGGCAGGGATAAGGGAAATTGGTATACCCATTATCTTTATGGGACGGCCATGATTGCCGAAAAAGATTATGAAAAGGCTTTTGTGCATCTGAGGACGTCCCTGGAGCTGGAAAATACCCCCTGGGGAAACTACGCCATGGCGGTCTGCTATAAAAAGACAGGCTACAGGGAGAAGGAAAGGGAATCCATGCTGGCGGCATATGGGCTGCGCAGAGAGGACATCTCCCTGGCAAAGGAACTGTTCGGATGCCTGTATGAAGGGGGAGACTCGGAACAGACCGTGGAGCTGTTTGAAAGCGGGACGGCTGCGGTCAGACAGAATGCCAGGTGCAGGCTCTATTATGCCTATGCGCTGGCAAGGCTTGGCAGGGCGAAGGAAGCGGAAGACATCCTCTGCGGGCAGGGCGTCCTGACAGTGCCGGATGTCCGGGAGGGGGAGCTTACCGTAACGCAGCTTTGGTATGAGATACAGAGACAGAAGGGGACTGGCGGCATGGGACAAAAGATTCCCAGGGACCTGGACTTCAGGATGTCAGGGAGCCCTGACGAAAGAGCATAAGAGGAGGAATGATATGAGATACAGATGTGTGGATTCGGCGGAATATCTTTACCCGGATGTGACGGAATACAAAAGCGGGTCGGACAGGATCGATATCCTGTCGCCCCGGGGCAGCTATGCCTGCGCGCAGATCCTTTTCTATGAGGGATGCGGCAGCATAAGCGTGGCCTGCGAGGGCTGGCAGCCGGAAATCTACGAGATGAAGGCCATACCGGTGGAGCGGAACAGCCAGGATACGGTTACAGAGGAAAAACGGCTGCCCCATATGCCGGAAAGGATTGCGCCCTTCTGGGTATACGACTGCCTGAAGCCCTATGGCGGGAGCCTCTCTTTCCGGGAAGGGGCGTGCGCGGTCTACTTTTCCATGTGGATACCCACAGATGCGCAGCCTGGCATCATGGAAGCAAAAATCAGGGCGGGGCAGTGGGAGATTCCCGTCAGGATAGAGGTCTCCAGGGCACAGGTTCCAGAGGAGTCCCTTGCCGTGCTGCTGTTCTATAACCAGAAGAATGTATGCAGCTACCATCATGTGGAGCCGGGCAGCGCCGTATTTGAAGAGCTGGACACCGCTTATCTGACCATGCTGCGGCGGATGCGCCAGAACGCCCTCTCCTGCCCGGGGCCTGAAGCGGTTCCTCTTGGGGACAACAGATATGAGTTCGACTTCACAAAAATGGAAGCCTATATGGAAAAAGCGATATCCCTGGGATTCGGCTGGTTCTACTGCGTACTGGGCGCCAGGGAGAGGTGGGATACTTCTACTATTTTTGTAGAAGGTCTGCCATCTATGAGCTTTGAAGGGTACTGCTATCTGGCCCAGTATCTGCCAGCCCTTGCTGCCTTTCTGGAAGAACGCGGCTGGACGGAGAGGCTGCTGCTCAGCGTCAGCGATGAGCCCACCGAGGCCAATGCCACGGAGTACCGTGCGCTGTGCGGCCTCGTCAGGAGGCTTGCCCCTGATATCAGGCTTATAGAGGCATCCAGCACGCCAGTATACGGGGCGCTGGACATTTATGTCCCGCTCAGCAGCGAGCTTGACCGCAACCGAGAGAAATACGAGACCCTGCGCCGCTATGGGGGGGAGATATGGTACTATGACTGCTGCGTCCCCCGTGAGGAAGGCTACATGAACCGATTCATGGACTATCCGTTGCTGTCCACCAGATATCACGGATGGGCGAACTACGCTAATGGCTTAAAGGGATATCTCCATTGGGCGGCGAATAACTACCAGCCGGGGCAGGATCCCTTTGTGCAGAGCTGCCCGCCGCACACGAACGTGGGTCTCGAGACCATACTCCCGGCCGGAGATACCCATATCATGTATCCGGGGGAGTCAGGCCCCTGGATGTCCGTGCGGTTGGAGAGCCAGCGGGCGGGAGCGGAGGAGTATGAGATGCTGCGCGCCGTGGCAGCTACCGACAAGGAGCTTGCCGATTCCCTGTGTGCCAGGGTGTTCCGCTCGTTCCGGGACGTTGCCTATGACCCGCTCGTCTTCCGGGAGACGAGGAACGCGCTGGTTCGTGCAGTGGAAAGGATTTAATCACAAATTTTTTTACAGAGAGAAGTGTTTCCATATATGACGGAGATGCTTCTCTTTTTTTATAGAGCAAAAAGAACGGGAGTTCGATTTTGGGCTATGCAAATTGCCTTGCTCGTGGTATACTTGATATATGTTGGGGCAAAGCCGGAAGAGCAGGGGACAGACAGTGAGTGGGCTTTC
>CAMTBF010000455.1 GCA_947068385.1 uncultured Lachnospiraceae bacterium | reverse complement strand
CCTGCCATAATATGTCACATACCGGATCCCGAATGCCACGGATATCAGAACCGCTAACAGGCACCATTCTTTCCAGTGGAAAGGGGCTTTTTTTGAGGACAGGCCGAGATAGCAGACCGAACAGAGCGCGACAACCGACTGTAGATAAGGGAAAAAGGAGAGCCACCGCAAAGGGGCAAGGAGAAAATACTGCAATATCACTGCCACGTAACCAAGGCCGAAGCCGCACAGAATCTCCTCCATGGCATCCGCCCGCGGAATGCGGAGCAGCCGGAACACAGCCATCCCCGGAGCCAGCACCGAAAATACCAGATACAGAAAAAAGGAAAAGCCCTCCCCCATGGTGACAGGCGAACCGATCGTCATGATGAAGACCAGCGCTCCCAGAAAGCTTATGACTGCAAACGTATTTGAAAACACTGGCTTTCTGCTTATCATCCCGCGCGCTCCCTGTCCATTGGTAAATTTAGCATATAGCCATTATATCATATGGAAAAAACAGTGACAAGCAAAATACTCTGACAAAAGGACGGCAAAAGAGCAGAGCCGAAGCCCTGCCCTGCCGCTCTTTTGTCCTAGATGATGATGCACACCATCCCCCCGTTGCTGTCATTGACGATCTTCTGCATGGTGTCCTGTAATTTCAGCTGGCTCTCCTCGCCGATGACGGCCACTTTAGCCGTAATCCCGTCATTCACCAGCTGCTCCACCGTCTTCCCGAAGATATTGGTGTTCCAGATGCCGCTCTCCCTGTCCTCCTGGTTGATGAAGCCTATCAGGTCGTTGGCCTGCTCCTCCGTGCCTACGATGGGTGCGATCTCCGTCTCGATATTGGCCCGGATCATGTGGATGGAAGGGCTGGAGGCCTTTATCTTCACGCCGAACTTGTTGCCGTGCTTGATCAGCTCCGGCTTCTCTAAGGTAATCTCGTCCTTGTCCGGCGTCACCACCCCATAGCCCTTGATTCGCACCATGTTCACAGCATCCAGCACCTTGGCGTATTCGTGCTTCATGGCCGCGAAGCTTTTCAGCTTGCTGATCAGCTGGTACTCGTCCGCGATCGTCTCCCCCACCATCTCCGTCAGCATCTCATAATAGTAGGATTCCTCCGCGTCCAATGTCACGCGGATGACGCCGTCCGACAGGCTTATGGCGTCCGTCTTGCAGCGCTTTATGTACTCGCTGGACAGTTCTATGGGCTTACGCCTCACGTCCCGGATTGTGCTGTAGTCCTTCATCATGGCCCCCACCTGGGTGATGATGTCCTGCTTCATGCGATTGTCCCAGGGAAGCATCTCCACCCACTTGGGCATATAGAATTCGATGGAGGAGATGGGGAATTCATACAGCACGTTCTCCAGCAGCATGTGGATGTCTTCCTTCTTCAGCTGCTCGCAGTTCACGGTCACTGCCGCCACGCCGTATTTCTCGCCGATTTCCTCCGCTACCCGCTTGGCGTCCTCCGAATAGGGCTTCTGGCTGTTCACCAGCACCAGGAAGGGCTTGCGCAGCTTTTTCAGGGCCAGGATGGTCTTCTCCTCCGCCTCCAGATAGTTCCCTCTGGGGATCTCGCCGAAGCTGCCGTCGGTGGTGATGACCAGGCCTATGGTGGAGTGGTCGTTCATGACCTTGTCCGTGCCGATCTCCGCCGCCTGGGTGAAGGGGATCTCGTAGTCGAACCAGGGCGTCTTCACCATGCGCTCCATGTCCTCCTCCATGTGTCCGGCAGCGCCCTCCACCATGTAGCCCACGCAGTCGATCAGCCGCACGGACACCGGGATCTCCCCGCTCAGGACTACGCTTGCGGCTTCGTTTGGAATGAACTTAGGCTCCGTGGTGGTGATCGTCTTGCCCCCAGCGCTCTGGGGCAGCTCATCCTGGGCCCTGAGCTTCGCGTGCTCATCCTCCATGTAGGGCAGCACCATCTCCTCCATGAAGCGTTTGATGAAAGTGGATTTCCCGGTGCGCACCGGCCCCAGCACTCCTATGTATATCTCTCCCCCGGTCCGGTTCTTGATGTCGTTGTACAGGTCGTAGGTGTTTATGGAATCATTTTGCATAAAAAAACCTCCATGAATGCCTTTCTTCCTTTATATACTGTTAGATGTATATGTAGGAGGTTTTGAAATTATGATCCCATCGTCAGGGCGAGGTCACGGCTTCCACGGTTCCGATGAAAATCGGCAGCCGCGCCTGGCAGTCGATAATCAGGTAAAGAAACGGCCTGTCCAGGTGCACGGTCTTTACGTCCTCCATAGCCCCCTCGGCCTTCATCTCCACAGCCGTGGCGGGTTCGGCCTTGGTGCCGTTCTCATCCACGGCCAGATAGGTCTTGTGCAGCACCCAGCTGATGAAAATCGCTCCGTCCGTGCAGCTGCCGATTCCGGAGAAATCCTCCTTCTCATCAAAGGAATCGCACATGCCCATCTTCCGGAGGATGTCCTGCAAGTCTGCGCTGTAGTCGCTGCGGAACCTGGGGATGCATGCACTAACCTGTGCGTTTACGGGATTCGACAGGATGCGCGATTGCCCCGCCTGATGATATAGACGAAAAAGAAGGAAAAATGTCCGGAAGGTTTCTACTCATGCAGCCAGGAATAATCATACCCCAAATATAGATTTCTAATCTGGCTATAATATGATTTATAATTTTCCACCGTCAATTCGTATTCGCCATTTCGCATCCATCTCAAAATATCCGAATTGACCCATTCTCCATAATGAAGAGAATCCGTATAATTATCCAAATCAGCCGCCAATTCCACATTTTCACCAAAAGCAAAGATGTGGATATTCTCAGCCTCCAGCAAAATCTCCACCGCCATCTCCTCCGCGGATAGCTGCGCGTTCAGCTGCTTCGTCCGCACCAGCGCGTCCCAGTAACAGATACTATAGGGCGGAAAGAAGAGATAGAAGGTGACCTGAGGATTGTCAAGCGCTGTCTGGAGTACATTTGTCCGCACGTTATCCTGAATGTTCCTGTAGTCTTCTTCCGAAAGAACAAGCTCCTCTTCAAAATGGCCCAGCTCAGGACAGGACTGGAGAACTGCCTCTTTGCCGAACACCTTATACCGGCTCCAGCTTCCGTATTCGTCCCGGCTGGGTGTCCTATTTCCCGCTCGGGTATAGTTCAGGACTGCCAATGTCTTTGGCACCACTTCCTTATTCAGCAGATACTGTACATCATTAAACGGATTGCTGTCAAAAAGATAATCCGGATACCCCTCATAGGTATTCTGATTGGCGGGCTGGTTCAGGACATTGCTGTCCAGGCTGCGGACAACATACCGGATATGGTCATTGTATCCAAGCGCGCGGCACACATTGTCATTGACCTCTCTATAGCTCGCCCCGGAATAGGCAAGCTTGACAGACTCCGTTCCCCATAGCGAATCGAATTCCGATGGCTTGAAATTCTGTGTCATACTGGTTCCTGTTATCAGTGCATCGTACGAAAAATGACGGGCCATGCCATCATTCTGATACC
>CAMTBF010000454.1 GCA_947068385.1 uncultured Lachnospiraceae bacterium | reverse complement strand
CCGATGACCACCGGCAGGAAGGTCAGGTTCCGGTAGGAGCCCACCAGGCACAGCAGCACCGCCAGAATCAGGAAAATCAGGTTGAAATAGGTGAAGAGATTGGATTTTACGATCTGGGCGGTGGTCTTGTCCGTGGTGATGTCCGCGCGGTTCACAAGGCCCTGGGCGATGCGCTCCTCCACCTCCCCCGCGGTCAGGCCGGCCGAAGCTTCCCTCTTCTCGGCGATTAAGCTGTCGCTGCTGTCGATGATGTCTTTGGTGTATGTGTCGTTCATGGCGTCGGTCCCTCTTTTTCCAGATATATGTCTTTTTCCATTATACGACAGCGTACCAGTTTTTTCTAAAAAAATAGCGTTCAATCACCTTAAGTTTTCATAAAGATTTGGAGGATGAGATTTCGTAAGCCGCATAGTCAGGGAAAGGTGCCGCAAATGCATGTGGGTATGGAATATGGTAATAAAGGACAAGAAATGTCATTGCAAAACATCGTAGATTTCGTTATGATAAAAGAAACAAAATCATACGCAAGGAGGTATTTTTCATGGCAAGATTTTCTGCATCAAGGAGCTCCGAAATCAGCGCCCGGGAGACCAGGAACATGGAGCGCTCCAGAAAAATCGCTTCCCAGGGCATGGTGCTCCTGAAGAACAACGGCGTGCTGCCGGTGGCGGAGACAGGGAAGCGGATAGCCCTGTTCGGCAATGGGGCCAGGCGCACGGTGAAGGGCGGGACCGGCTCCGGGGACGTGAACAGCCGCTCGGTGACCAGCGTGGAGCAGGGGCTGGAGGCCGCCGGCTTTACCGTAGCCACCAAGGACTGGCTGGACCGGTACGATGAGGCCGTGGAGACAGCCAGGAAAGCTTATTTTGCGGACTTTGCCGCCGCGGTCAAAAAGGACGGCCAGGGGGCGTTCATGCAGCTGTTCAACAATCCTTTCATGGAGCCCGCCATCATTCCCGTGACCGGGGAGGATGTGGAGGCGGCGGAAGCGGACACTGCCATCTATGTCATCGCCCGCAACTCCGGCGAGGGCAAAGACAGACGGCCTGTGGAGGGAGAATATGACCTCTTCCAGGTGGAGAAGGACGCAATCCGCCTGCTGGGGGAGAAGTACGAGAAGCTCATCGTGGTGCTCAACGTGGGCAGCGTCATCGACACCAAATTCCTCCGGGGAGAAGAGGGAATCGATGCCATCCTGCTCATGAGCCAGGCGGGCAATATCGGCGGCTATGCCCTGGCGGACGTGCTGACGGGCAAGGTGACGCCCAGTGGGAAGCTCACCACCACATGGGCGGAGAATTACCTGGATTATCCCTGCGCGGAGAAGTTCAGCCATATGAACGGCGACATCGATGACGAGTATTATGCCGAGGGCATCTATGTGGGTTATCGTTATTTCGATACCTTTAACGTGGCCCCGGCCTATCCTTTCGGCTATGGCGGCTCCTACACGGATTTCACTGTGGAGGCGAAGAGCGTGGAAGCGGACGGGAATGCTGTCACCGTGAAGGTGAAGGTGACCAACAGCGGAAGTACATACGCGGGCAAGGAGGTAGTGCAGGTCTATTATTCCGCCCCGGCTGGCAGGCTGGCGAAGCCTTATCAGGAGCTGGCTGCCTATAAGAAGACGAAAGAGCTGGCCCCGGGAGAGTCCCAGGAGCTTACGATTTCCTATCCTGTGAAGGCAATGGCCTCCTACGACGAGGAGAGGGCGGCCTGGGTTCTGGAGGCCGGGACGTACTACGTGCGCGTAGGCACAAGCTCCAGGGAAACCGCTGTAGCGGCGGCGCTTGCGCTGGACGGGGAGGCCGTCACGGAGCAGCTCTCCAACCGTCTGCCGCTGGACTGCGAGATGCAGGAGCTTTCCGCTCAGGGCGTGGCCTGCTACAGCTATGAGGGAGAGGCGGCGGAAAAGGAGAATGCCCCGGTGATTCCTGTTTCTGCGGCAAGCATTGCCTGTGTGAGCGCATCCTATCGGAAAGCCGAGGAAGCGGTTCCGGAGAAGAAGACAGAGCAGAAGATTACCATGGACGATGTAAAGGCCGGCAGGTACACGCTGGACGAGCTGGTGAGCCAGCTTACCGTCCCGGAGATGGCGGAGCTGTGCGTGGGCACGGCCAGGGGCGGCTTCGGCTCGGATTCCATCATCGGCGCGGCCTCCGCAGCCTGCCCGGGAGCGGCGGGAGACACCACCTCCCTGATGCTGGAGGATAGGGGCATCCGCAATATGATCCTGGCGGACGGCCCTGCTGGACTGCGGCTTTCCACCAGTTTCGTGGCGGATGCGGACGGCAATCTGATTCCGGGCACGGGCGCGGCGCCTATTCCGGGCATGGAGCTGCTCATGGGCAATATGCCGAAGCCGGAGATACCTGCAGACGCGGTACACTATTACCAGTACTGCACCGCAATCCCCATTGCCACCCTGCTGGCCCAGACCTGGGACGTGGAGGTCATAGAGGAGGCCGGGGACATCGTGGGAGAGGAGATGGAGGAGCTGGGCGTGACCCTGTGGCTGGCCCCGGGCATGAACATCCACAGGAATCCTCTCTGTGGGCGGAACTTCGAGTACTATTCCGAGGATCCCCTGGTGGCCGGCCTGTGCGCTGCCGCCGACACCCTGGGCGTGCAGAAGCATCCCGGCGTGGGCACCACCATCAAGCATTTCGCCTTCAACAATCAGGAGGACAACCGGATGCATGTGAACTCCCATGTGGGGGAGAGGGCCATCCGCGAGATTTACCTGAAAGGCTTCGAGTTAGCTGTAAAGCTTTCCCAGCCCATGTCCATCATGACCTCCTACAACCTGATCAACGGCACCCACACGGCCAACAGCTACGACCTGCTGACGGCCATCGCCAGGGACGAATGGGGCTTTGCGGGAATCGTCATGACCGACTGGGGCACCACGGGCAGCATCGAGATGAATCCGGGCCAGACCTTCAAGTACGGCGCGTCCAACGCGGCGGGCTGCGTCAAGGCCGGGAACGACCTGACCATGCCGGGGAGCCAGGCGGACGTGGACGAGATCGTGAAGTCCGTAGGCGCGGCGGAGGGCGATGTGGCCTGCCCGATTACCCTGGGCGAGCTGCAGGCCTGCGCCAAGAGGATGCTGGACATCATCATGCAGTCCTCCGTCTATGAGGGCTCGTCGCCTTATGCGGCATCTGCGGGCAAGACGCTGTAAAGATTGCGGTAAGGGCTTGGCGAAGCCGGTTTTTACGCAAAAATAGAGGGATAGATGTAGCCAATGGATCTACATCTATCCCTGTTTCGTGTTGTTCTGGCCACAGCTCCCACATTTATGTCCACTTGGCCGAGGACATGTATTTCTCCTCGCAGTACTTACAGCGGTACACCTCGTTCTTGGCGTCCGCCAGGCAGAAGATGTGGGGGAGCTCCTGCTCGATGGAGGTGATGCACCTGGGATTGTGGCACTTGATGACGTTCTTGATCTGCTTTTGCAGCGTCAGCTCCTTCTTCTCCACAATCTCCCCATTCTT
>CAMTBF010000453.1 GCA_947068385.1 uncultured Lachnospiraceae bacterium | reverse complement strand
TATTTAGAATGCAGATAGAGCGCAAGAGTGCAAAGAATTAATAGAAGGGCAGCTGGAGGAGCTGCCGGAAGTCCAGAGAAAGGCATTGTACCTGTACGCTGTAGAGGATAAAAGCTATCGCGAAATCGCAGGGATATTGCAGAAAAATGTCCCCCAGATAAAAATCGCCATACACCGGGCCAGAAAAAGGCTGAGGAAGGAACGCGAATAGCTGAAAAGCAGGCAGAAAGGTAAGAATCGAGGAGGGATGCAAATGGAGATACAGGAAAGAGAGTTCCTGGAAAAAATGTGGGCAAAAGCCCAGGAAAAAGAAAAAAACGAAAGACTGGCGGAGGCCATTATCCGCAGGGAAAAGAGCGTCGCACTGCCCAGCATGGCAATCTTTCTCAGGGACATGTTTCAGGGAATCGGCATCCGCCAGATATACGCAGGGATGGCCGATGTACTATGCATTTCCTACGCAGCCACCTTCTGCCTGCTCTACCTCTTGACCCGGGGAATCGGCAGCCTCGGAATCAGCACCGATATGGCCGTCTTTGCCGCATCCCCCCTGCTCTACGCCTGCATCTTCCTGCTGTTTTGGATAAAGGATGCCCAAAGCGGTGTATACGGACTCCAAATGACCTGTAGATACACCTTCTTCCACATCCTTGCCGCCAGAATGCTTGCCGCCAGCCTGCTGGGAATGGGCTGCAACGGCCTGTACGTCCTGGTGCTGATCCTGCGCTACCAGGCGGACGGCCTGCGCCTGGCCGCGATCTCCTTCAGCGCCCTGGCCTGCTTCTCCGTGCTGCTCATGGCGGGGATAGAGAAGGGAAAGCGCTTCGGCTGGGCGGCGGCAGTCTGCGTGGGCTGGGTGGCGGCGAACCTGGCGGCCTTCTTCAACCTTGCCAGGGCCTATGCAGAACTGCTGAACCACATCCCTGTGTATCTCTTCCTTGCCTGGGGAGCCGGGAGCCTGGCGCTTTATTTCAGACAGCTGCTGTTCATGACTACATTGGGATTCAGAAAGGAGTATTCAGATGCTTCAAATTGAACATGTGACGAAAAAATATAAAAACTTTACCGCCCTGACGGATGTGAACCTGGAGCTGGAAAACGGTGTCTACGGGCTGCTGGCACCCAACGGGGCCGGGAAGACTACCCTGATGAAGATGATTACCACCCTGCTGTTCCCCACGGAGGGCCAGATCAGATACAATGGCGAGGACATCCACAGGCTGGACGGCGCATACCGGGAGAAAATAGGGTATCTCCCCCAGGACTTCGGATATTACAGAGACTACACACCGGAGGAGTATCTTCGCTATATCGGCATCCTGAAAGGCATGCCCAGGCAAAGGCTCACGGAGAGCATAGACAGGGTGCTGGAGCTGACCGGGCTGTCCGGGGAGGCGAAAAAGAAGATGAAAAAGTTCTCCGGCGGCATGGTGCAGCGGGTGGGCATCGCCCAGGCCCTGCTGGACTCCCCCCAAATCCTGGTGTTGGACGAACCCACAGCAGGGCTGGATCCCGGAGAGCGCATGCGCTTCCGCAAGATATTGGCGAACCTGTCAAAGGACAGGCTCGTGCTGATCTCCACTCACATCGTGTCAGACGTGGAATTCATCGCCAACCACATCATCATGATCAGGGACAGACGGATCTACTGCAACGATACCGTGGAGAACATCTGCGGAAAACTCGCGGGACAGGTGTTCGAGACAGCGATTCCTGCCGAAGCCCTGCCCCGGTGGGAGGAAAGATACCGCGTGGTGTCCCAGCGCCAGGAGGGAGAGAACATGGCAGTGCGCTTTATCAGCCGCATGGAGCGCGCGGCGGACTGGCGCCCCTGCCAGCCGGGGCTGGAGGATGTGTTCCTTTCTACTTATCAGGAGGGTCAGGGAAAGGAATGGAATGATGTCGGGAATTGAAATGATTTTGGATATAAGAGAGGAATAAAAACAGACATGAAAGAGGAATGCAGACGAATCATATGCAACCGGCTGCCCTGGCTGCTCCTGACGGCAGCACTGACCGTAAACCTATGGATTCTCTGGAATTTCCAGGGGCAGAGGGAGTATGTGCAGACCAGTCGGAGCCTGGCGGAGGAAGGTACCGAATATGTGACCTCGGAGAACCAGGAGGAAATCATCACGGCCTTTGCCGGAGCCGAGGAAGGGCATTCCGGGGAAATCCGTGTCCGGAACATGGTGGAGGGCACCCTGGGGCTGGCGGGACAGCTGAAGGCCCAGGACCTGGCGAATGCCTGCATAGAATCCATGAAGCTGAAAAAGAGCGCAGCGGAGCATGCCAGGAAAGCCTTTGCGGCCCTGGAGCCGGTTCTGGATAAAAACCGGGAAGACGGCACGGCTACCCAGCTCTTCGTCCCCTGCAGCGGCCGCTTCTTCGACCTCTTCTCCAGATGGCTCCCCCTGGCGGCCACCGTGGAAAGCATCCTGGTGGCAGTGCTCCTGATGCTGAGATGCGTCAACGAACCCTTTGACCAGAGGACAGCAGCCATAATCTATACATCCAAAAGAGGCCGGAGAGTGAACCATACCCGATTTCTGGCAGTGACCGCAGTAGCCACAGGCCTTACCGCTGCAATCTGGGCGCTTGCCCTGGGAATGGCGGCCGTGGTGTTCCCCATGGGGAAGCTGTGGAACGTAAAGCTGGGGAGCATGATGGTGCTGGATGCCTTCTATCCAATCATCACCAGATTCCCAGTGAGCATCGGAGCGTATCTGGCGCTGCAGTTTTTGGTGTCCCTGTGCTTGGCCTGGCTGTTCGGGGCGATGGCGTATTTCACTGTGCTTGGGGGCCACAACACCTTCACGGCCTTCGGGAAGATGGCTCTCGCCTGCCTCTTGGCAGCGGCAGTGACGCAGAATTTCCCCCGGAAAACCCTGCTTTACTTTATTCTGCGGTTCAATCCGGTGGATTTTGCCGGAAAGGCCGGACGGTGGTTCGCATGCGGTGGGAGCTTTATGTCCGTCAAGGGATATGAGGCGCTGTTCATCCTGACCTGGACCAGCCTGTTCGGAGGATTGTGTGTCAGGAGGAGCAGGAGATTTCTGGGTGAAGACCTGTGAGCAGCGTGAACCGGACAGAATTTTGACGGCCTGTGTTTGCGACTCACCTGAGCCGGACACATTTGCGTCCTGCGGCCGTGTAGTAATTCGGTGTCCTGTCCGAACTGTTATGTGGACGAACGGAATGGAGAAGAGTCCTGGGAAGAATCATTTAAGGAAGGAAAGAGATTAGAATGAATATTGTATGGCAGGAACTGAAAAAAATCGTCT
The DNA here is from genome assembly GCA_947068385.1 of uncultured Lachnospiraceae bacterium. Lineage (GTDB taxonomy): Bacteria > Bacillota > Clostridia > Lachnospirales > Lachnospiraceae > Acetatifactor. Next base: position 227 of record CAMTBF010000453.1, on the reverse strand, counting down.
CCCTGAAAAAGCTGCTGTATCTGGCGGGATTTTATGTCTTATACTTTCTGCTGTTTTTGAAGCCTTACATCATATCGCCCAATGCTACAAGCTATCACGACGAGGCGGATCTTGTAAAATCCTTTATAGAGGAATACGGCACCGAACTGGCTCCGGAGGAATTTCAGGATTTGAGAAGAAAAAAGCCGGAATATGAATATGATGCGATAGACCGGTATATCACGTCC
>CAMTBF010000452.1 GCA_947068385.1 uncultured Lachnospiraceae bacterium | reverse complement strand
TTACGTATTTGGACTTGATTTCCTTTACAGCTTTATTTTTGCTTTTGTTCCCTTCTATGTTTCTCTGGAGCATTTCTTTTTCTGTCATGTGAGACACCCCGCTTTCTCAAGTGATTCCACCGTGTTAGGAATTTCGCGTTTTCATAGAGTAGAGGGGAGCCTGAACCCAAGGGGTTCGACCCGCCCAGTAACTCTGCTAGTGGAGTAGAGGGGAGTCGAACCCCTGTCCAAAAGCCCATTCCCTGTCCTTCTACTATCATAGTCCGTTATCTTCGCAGGTCTTTCTCCTGCATTTTCCCTCCTCTGACAGACAACGAACGATCTGGCAGATTCGGTAGCTTCATGGTACGCCCGCGCGGGCAAAGCTTAGCGCGCGTCGTTTCCCACATAGTCGATGCCCGGATTCCGGAGTGTGGGTGCCCCGGAGCGGACAAGCCGCCTGAGGCGGCGTCACCGGCTGCGATTAAGCAGCCAGCGCGTACTGATAATTATCTTCAGCGTTTAGTTTAAGTTTGCGATTAACGTGTCGCAACGGATAGCTTCTCCAGCTGCAAGACCCCTGTCGAAACCTTTACTACCCCTTATTCAGTTTTCCTACCCCTTTATTATAGCAATCTTTCGGAAAGGTGTAAAGCCTTTAAATATTTTTTATCTTGAAATCCCGCTCCGCTTCCCTGCGCTGATCCTTTCTGGCGATGGACTCCCGCTTGTCGTAGAGCTTCTTGCCCCGGGCCAAGCCTATCTGGGTCTTGACCCTGCCGTTCTTGAAATAGACCTGCAGGGGGACGAGGGTGTAGCCCTTCTCGGCCACCTTGCCCGCCAGCTTGTTGATCTCGTACTTATGCATCAGGAGCTTCTTCACCCGCAGGGGGTCTTTGTTGAAGATGTTCCCCTTCTCGTAGGGGCTGACGTGCATGCCGTAGACGAAGACCTCCCCGTCTTCTATGCGGATGAAGGATTCCTTGATGCTGCACTTGCCCATGCGCATGGACTTCACCTCCGTGCCGTGGAGGGCGATGCCTGCCTCATAGGTCTCGTCTATGAAATATTCGTGGTAAGCCTTTTTGTTGTTGGCAATCAGCTTCTGCGGTTCCTTTTCCTTTGCCATTCCTGTCACCTCTGTCCAACTGCCGGCTATGGCAGTTCATTCCGCAAGCGCCCCTTTGGCACATGCTGCTTTATGCAATGCTGAAATCGATCGTCCGGTTGAACCGGTCGCAGTCCTCCACCCGCACCCTGACGGGCATGCCCAGCTTGTAGCTCTTCCCTGTGGCGTCCCCCACCATCTCGTATCTGCTCTCGTCATAGCGGAAGAAGTCCCCGGGCAGTTTGGACACATGTATCAGCCCCTCCACCGTATTGGGCAGCTCCACGTAGATGCCGAAGTTCGTGATGCCGGAGATGACGCCGTCGTACTCCTCTCCGATCCGCTCCTCCATGTACTCCACCTTCTTGAGCTTGTCGGTCTCCCGCTCGGCCTCGTCCGCCCTGCGCTCGGTCTCGGAGCTGTGCTTTGCCACCTCCGGCAGAATCTCCCGGTAGTGGGCGATCCGCTCCTCCTTCAGCCTCCCCCGGAGCTGCTCCTTGATGATCCTGTGGATCTGGAGGTCCGGGTATCTGCGGATGGGGGAGGTGAAGTGGCAGTAGTAGGGGCATGCCAGGCCGAAATGACCGCTGCAGTCTATGCTGTACTTGGCCTGCTTCATGCTCCGCAGGGCCAGGCGGCTGATCATGGGCTCCTCGGGGGTTCCGGCGATTTTGGCCTGGAGCTTCTGGATCTCCTTGGGGTGGACCTCCTCCCCGGAGGTCTTCTGCCCCGCCCGGCCCACGGCTTTCATATAATAGCCGAAATTATTGATGAACGCGGCCAGCTTCTGGATGCGCTCCCTGTCCGGCACATCGTGGATGCGGTAGACAAAGGGCAGCTCCATCCAGTAGAAATGCTGGGCTACGGTCTCGTTGGCCGCCAGCATGAAGTCCTCTATGATGTCCGTGGCCACATTTCGCTCGTATGGCTTGATCTCCGTGGGGTGGCCCTCCCTGTCCAGGAGGATCTTGCACTCCGGGAAGTCGAAGTCGATGGAGCCGCGTTTCAAGCGCTTCTCCCGCAGAATCGCGGCCAGCGCGGCCATCTCCCGGAACATGGGGACGAGCTCTTTGTACTGCCCGTAGCCCTCCTCCCGCTCCGCCAGGCCCTCGTCCTCCAGCAGCGCCTTCACCACCGTGTAGGACATGCGCTTGTCCACCCGAATCACGGACTCGCAGATCTCATAATCGGAAATCTCCCCGTCCGGCTCCACTGTCATCAGGCAGCTGAGCGCCAGCCTGTCCACGCCCTCGTTCAGGGAGCAGATGCCGTTGGACAGGGCGTGGGGCAGCATGGGGATCACCCTGTCCACCAGGTAGACGCTGGTGCCCCGCTTCAGGGCCTCCCTGTCCAGGGCGGAATTCTCCTGGACATAGTTGGTCACGTCCGCGATGTGGACGCCCAGACGGTACCTCTCCCCGTCGAAGGTGACGCTGACCGCATCGTCCAGGTCCTTTGCGTCCTCGCCGTCGATGGTGACCATGACCACGTCCCTCAGGTCCCTGCGCCCGGCCATGTCCGCCTCGGACACCTCCTGGGACACCCGCTCCACCTGGTTCATGATCTTCGTGGAGAATTCCACCGGCAGCTCATAGCCGCGGACGATGGACATGATGTCCACGCCGGGGTCGTTGATATGGCCCAGGATCTCCACCACCCTGCCCTCGGGGCTCTTCCTGTCATTGCCGTAGTCGGTGATGTCCACCACCACCTTGTGGCCGCTCATGGCCCCTTTGGAATGCTCCTTTGGCACGAAGATGTCCTGGGGGAGCTTGTTGTTGTCCGGGACTACGAAGCCGTAGTTCTCCTTAGCCCTGTCATAGGTGCCCACGATCTGCTTCATGCCCCGGGATACGATCCTGACCACCTGGGCCTCCTGCCGCTTTCCCTCGGTCTCGGGCAGCAGGGCCACCTCCACGGTGTCCTTGTGGAAGGCGCCTCCTGTCTTGCCTTCGGGAATGTACAGGTCTTCCTCCCTGCCTTCTATCTCCACGAAGCCGAAGCCCTTGGCGTGGCTGATGAACGTGCCCGTCAGGGCGCGGCCATTGCCTTTGACATATTTCGCTTTGGGGGTCAGGGCCAGCTTCCCCTCCTCCAAAAGCTCCTGCAGAATCGCCCGGAAGTCCTCCCTGTCCTCTTTGGCCACCTGCATGAAGGCGGCCATCTCCTTCTCTTTCATGGGGACGTAGATGGAATCGCTGACCAGCTCACAGATGATCTTCTTCCTGGTGTCCCACGCTTTCTGACTCATATTTCCCATATCTTGCTATACCCCATCCCCGCCTTTTGCGGGTGAACATAAAAAACACCCTTGCAGCATCCGCAAGAGTGTCTCTTCTACGTATCTCAGAATACATTCAGGTTCAGTATGACCGCGAGGAGCATGAACAATGCGGCCAATATCTTGGTAAGCTTTACCAGCAGCCCCTCCATGGAGCGTCCTTTGTTCTTGCCCC
>CAMTBF010000451.1 GCA_947068385.1 uncultured Lachnospiraceae bacterium | reverse complement strand
GTGAATACCTGGATGAAGATATGGATTTCACTTTTGAGGATTTCAAGATGCCGGAAGCGTTCAGGGACCTGGAGGGCTTTCTTACCAATTGATCAGGATTCAAACAGAATATAAGGAGGATGCAAGATGTCTAAGTTCAGCAAGTTCATGAAGCAAAACAAGGTGGAGAAGAAGAACGGGTTCTATGCCGCCACTAAGTCCCTCTGCGATGAAGACGGCAAACCCCTTGAATGGGAGTTGAGGCATATCACCTCGAAAGAGAATGAGAACATCCGGGATGACTGTACGGTTGAAGTGCAGGTGACCGGCAAGCCCAACCTGTTCCGGCAGAAGATCAAGTCCGGCCTGTATATCCGGCGCATGATCGCCGCTTCCGTGGTGGTGCCCGATCTGTACGATAAGGAGCTGCAGGATTCCTATGGCGTGGCGACCCCGGAGGAGCTGCTGCTGGCCATGGTCGATGATCCCGGGGAGTATAATGACCTGGCCAGCTTCGTCCAGAGGTTCCAGGGATTCAATGTATCCTTTGAGGATAAGGTGGACGAAGCAAAAAACTGATCGAGGGAGGGGATTGGGAGGCGAACTTTGCCTACTATGCCCTCCTGAAGCTGCACATATTGCCTTCTGTTTTCCTTGGACTGGACGAACCTGAGAAAGCCTTTGTGGTGGCCGCGGTCAAGTTGAAGATGAAGAATGACAGGGAAAAAGAGAAGGAGATGAAGCGGAAAGCGAAGAAAGGGAAGAAAGGACGGTGACGGCATGGGGGGCATAAGGACTGCAATCGAGCTGCAGGACAATTTCACAGGCATCCTGTACCATGTGATCGATTCCGTGAACCTGGGGCTTTCCGCAATGGAGGACTTGCAGGGTGCCATGGATTCTCCTGTCGATGGCAGCGCTTTCCAGGCGGCGCGGGATTCCATAAACCAGGCGACCATGTCCGTCCAGGAGCTGGTCGCGGCCATGGACAGGGTGGATCCCTCTGAGATAGCCCCGGCTGTGAGCTGGCAGTCCCCGGCCCTGGATGTGTTCGATGGAAGCGGGATAGGCCGGTTCCGACAGGAGGTCCAGAGCACGGACGCCATGCTTGAACGGCTGTGCGGCACCCAGGATGCCATTGCCAGGCAGGCGTACAACACGAGCATATTCCCGCCGGAAGCTTTCCAGGATCTGAACCGGATGGCGGTCAGGATCGACAGCATACGGGGGCGCATCCAGCAGATAGAGGGCAACCCGATGAACCTGGGGACGGATGCAGCAATCGCGGAGCTGGAGATGCTGAGGGGACAGTTTGGGCAGGCGCTCAGGGAGCAGCAGAACCTTAGCCGGGCCATGGACGACATGGACGTCCAGGCGGCGAACGAGTCCTATCTGAGGCTCAACCAGGTCATAGGGGATACGGAGAGACATATCCGGGACAATGTGGACGAGCAGGGGCGCCTGAACCAGGAGATTGAGGCGGGCACGGACAGGGCGAATGGGCTGATGGGGGCCATCAGGGGAGCGGTGGCTGCCTATGCCACGCTCCATACCCTTTCGAACGCAATGGGCCTGTCTGACCAGTTGGTCTCCACCACGGCACGCCTGGACATGATGAACGATGGGCTACAGACCACGCAGGAGCTGCAGGACATGATATTCCTTTCCGCGGAACGGGCGAGGGGCAGCTATCAGGCGACGGCGGATGCGGTCTCGAAGCTGGGGCTCATGGCCGGGGACGCTTTCAGCAGCTCGGAAGAGACCATAGCATTCATGGAGCAGGTGAACAAGCAGTTCCGGATTGCCGGGACGGAGGCGGCGGGCATCGATGCGGCCATGCTGCAGCTTACCCAGGCCATGGGCTCCGGTGTCCTCCGCGGGGAGGAGTACAACAGCATCCTGGAGCAGGCACCGAACATCATACAGGCAATCGCGGACTACCTGGAAGTGCCGAAAGGGGAGCTGAAGGACATGGCGGCGGAAGGGATGATCACCGCCGACATCGTCAAGGCGGCCATGTTCGCCGCGGCAGATGAGACCAATGCGAAGTTCGAGAGCATGCCGATGACATTCGAGCAGATATGGACATCCTTTGAGAACCATGCCCTGATGGCCTTCCAGCCTGTGCTTGAACGGATGAACGAGATTGGGAACAGCGAGGCCTTTCAGGGCATCGTGGACAATGCCATCACGGCGCTGTCGGTGGTGGCGGGGCTTGCGTTGGAAGTCTTCGACCTGCTCGTCGCCGGGGCGCAGCTCCTGGCGGACAACTGGTCCTGGCTGTCGCCCATCATCTACGGCGTGGCGGGGGCCCTGGCGGTATACGGTGCCTATCTTGCCATCACGAAAGGCCTGGAGCTCGGCTCCGCAGCGGCCAAGGGCGTCATGGCGGTCTGGGAAGGCATCCATGCCGCTGCCATCTGGGCGACGACAGGAGCGACATGGGCAGAGGTGACGGCCCAGAACGGGCTCAATGCGGCTATGTATGCCTGCCCTATTGTTTGGATAATCGTCCTGATTATCGCCCTGATAGCGGCCATCTATTTCGTGGTGGAGGCATTCAATAAGCTTGCCGGAACCTCTGTGTCTGCAACGGGCATCATCTGCGGCGTGTTCATGGTGGCGGCTGCCTTCATCGGGAATCTTTTTGTCACACTGATTAATTTTGTGATTGACGTTTTCGTGGTGCTCTGGAACTTCATAGCTGCTTTCGCGAATTTTTTCGGGAACGTGTTCACGGATCCGGTGGGTTCCATTGCGCGGCTGTTCTTCGATTTGGTAGACTGCATCCTTGGTTTGTTGGAATCATTGGCATCCGCGATTGATACGATTTTTGGTTCGAACCTTGCTGGCGCGGTCTCCGGATGGCGCGACTCCCTTGGGGGATGGGTCGATGGGACCTTCGGCCAGGGCGATGAGATTATGGCGAAGATGGACGCTTCCAGCATGCACTTAGGTCGGTTCGAGTACAAGGATGCCTGGGACGCCGGGTACTCTTTCGGCCAAGGGATTGATGAAAGCATAGCGGGCTTCGACCCGGCCTCCCTGTTCGACACCAATATCCCAGAAGCAGGCAGCTACGCGGACCTGAGCGGCTATGGCGCTGGGATGGAAGGGATCGGGAGCGGCGTCGAGGACATCGCGGGGAACACTGGTGCCATGGCTGATTCCATGGAGATAACCGGGGAGGAGCTGAAGTACCTCCGGGACATCGCGGAGCAGGAAGCTGTCAACCGGTTCACCACCGCCGAGGTCAAGATAGAGCAGACGAACCACAACACGATAAAGAACGGCATGGATCTGGACGGCGTCATGTCCGGCATGACCGACATGATGAACGAAGCCATCGACATTTCAACGGAAGGGGTGCATAGCTGATGGCCCAGAGCGGATATGATTTCTATTTGGGGAGGTGTCTGCTGCCCATAGCGCCCCCGAAGCTGACGGTGAAGATCAACAATGCGAACGAGACGGCCACCCTGATAAACGAGGGGGAGATAAACATCCTGAGGCATGGTGCATGGCGCTGGCATGGGGATTGGTAAGAAAGCTGCGTCTGCAGCGT
>CAMTBF010000450.1 GCA_947068385.1 uncultured Lachnospiraceae bacterium | reverse complement strand
TAATGGAGGATCTTTCGAATTGCTGTAGGCAGTCGATAACTTAATGAGGGGGGATATAAAGATGCAGGCAGAGAGCCAAGGATGGAGTGCAGGGACAAGCATGCCATGCATTCGATCCTGGCTGTTCATGGCGGCGCTGGACATCCTGGAGAAGGGCGAGATTTAACGTACCGTGGCCCCGAATGGCATCAGCGCCAGCTTTGCTATCTTGAAGCACTGCAGCCCAAACGGAATTCCGATGATGGTGCAGCACAGAAGGATGCCGTTTACAGCCGCGGACAGGCCTAAGGGAATCCCGCTCAAGACCAGCCACAGGAGATTCGCCAGAAAGGACATGGCTCCGCCGCCGTATTCGATTTCCTTTCCAAAGGGAAAGAACGCCAGGGAGGCGAACTTGAAGCACTGTCTCCCGATGGGGATGCCTATGATCGTAACGCACCACAGGATGCCCGCCAGCGTCCAGCCCAGCCCCTGCCATAATCCTCCGCAGATGAACCATATCATATTTCCCAAACAGCCCATAGATTCCACCTCCGCCAGCGCTCAAGCGCTCTTTCCATATATTATATGTCGCCCTCCCCATCCGGTTCCCCCATGCCGCCGGCCGTCCGCACCGCGATCCCGTTGACCACGACGCCGCCGTCCAGCGCGATCACCAGACATTCCCTGCCGTCTATCTGTCTGGTCTCGATCAGGTTCGTGCGGTCCGACTTGACCTTGATGACGACGTCCGGGGTCTTCACCTCGAAGGAGCGGGTCTCCATGATGTTGTTCATGAGCAGGGAGGTGCTCTCCCCGGCGGTCTCGTCATAGTGCCTGTCGAATTCCGACAGCCTCTCGTTCGCCACGCCGCTGTCCGCCAGGATGGTCTTGACCTGGGCCTTGTCCAGGGCCACGGGCTCCGGGGCTTCCTTGTTCTCCTGGGCCAGCTCCGTGAACCTCTCGTGGATGTCCTTCACCATCTCGATGCTGCAGTCCTCCCCCAGGGTATCCTCGATCAGCGCCTGGAAGGTCTCCTTCTGGTCTCCCGCGGACAAGGGCAGCGGGCAGCCGAAGAGCCTGTCCACGAAGCCCTCCTGCAGCTCGTCGGGGTTCTTGGAATAGTAGAGCAGGCTGTGGATGTCCGCGCCGCGGTCGTTGAAGGCGGGGAACAGGAAGCCTGTGTCAGGCAGGGACACCACCCAGTCCCTGACCCGGTTCTGGAAGGCGTTCTCCTCGGGATTGTAGCTCAGCCCCGGCTTGGACAGCTCCACCGGGCAGATGCAGGAGAGTATGTACTCATATATCTCGTCCGAGGCGTCCTCCATGTCCATCCCGTCGGAAGCCCTGCCGGGCACGTCGTAGACATCGTGCACCAGCAGGATCAGGTAATTGCCTACGAACTCGTAGTTCTCTATGATGCGGTCGAAATATTCCTCCAGCAGGGCATCGTCCTTAAGCTTGCTGTCCCGGAGCCCCAGCAGGAGGCCGTGGGCGCTCAGGGCGTCGGCGGCTGAGCCGTCTCCCCCGCCAGCCCCCTCCGGGGCCGCGCCGTCTGCCATGGCATCCGGGGAACCCGCCGCCATGGCAGACGGTGCCGCGGAGGCATCCGCCATGTCCGCCGCCGCGTCTGCCATCCACTCCCCGGACAGCGGGAACTCCAGGTTCAGCAGGTTCCTGCCCAGAGTGCCGGAAAGGGCCTTGCGCAGAATCTCGAAATATTTGAACATCTCCTCCTCCGGCAGCGCCAGAAAGTTCTGCCCGAAGAGGGCTTTCTTATTCTTCTCTCCGTCCACGTAGCAGCCGCAGATGCGTGTGATGGAGCAGTTCTTCGGTGTGAGCAGCTTCTTGATTTCTGATATTTCCTGTTTCGTCATGTTTATACCTCCCTGCCTAATCCAGTATATAACAAATTTTTCAAATGGGCAAGCACACAAATGGGTTGTGGCAGGGGAAATCTTGTGTTACTATAAATGTGTGCCGCTTTCAGAGGGCGCATCCGGAAGAAGAGCATCCGGTGGAAAATCAAGCACATAAGAGTGGGCGGAGCTGTCCGCAAGGCGGACCGGGGCCCGGGAAAGGACAGGAAGAGGACTATGGCAAAAGACGGGAAGGAATTCAAGGGAAAGGGCTTCATCGCGGAATTCAGGAAATTCATCACCAGGGGCAACGTGCTGGACATGGCGGTGGGCGTCATCGTAGGAGGCGCGTTCACCTCCATCGTGACCTCTCTGAACGCGGACATCCTGACGCCCTTGCTGGGCATATTCGGGGGGACGGATTTCAGCTACCTGACGGTGACCCTGGGCAGCGGCGAGAATGCCCCTGTGCTGAATTACGGCAACTTCATCACGGCGGTCATCAATTTCCTGATCACGGCCCTGGTGATCTTCTGCCTGATCAAGGGCATCAACGCCATCGGGGACAGGGTGAAGAAAAAGGAGCCGGAAGCCCCGGCAGCCCCCACCACGAAGAAATGCCCCTACTGCCTCAGCGAGATTCCGCTGGAGGCGGTGAGATGCCCCCACTGCACTTCACATCTGGAGGAGAACCATGCGGCTTAAGGGAAGCGGAAGAAGAGTGCTCGGCCTGGGGCTTGCGGCGGCTCTGGCGATGGCGCTGGGCGGCTGCGGCGGCAGCGGAGAGAGGACACAGGGAGCCGTGCAGATGATCGGCGAGCTGAACTATGAGGGCGCGCTGGAGCAGCTGGATCTGGCGGAGGGGAACGGGGAGAATCCCCGCCTGGTGGACAGGGCCAGGGGGATCGCCTACATGGGGCTCACGGATTATGAGCAGGCGGCTGTCTGCTTCGAGGAGGCCTTAGCGGGCAGCGACGGCCTGGTGCAGAACGTGGACTTCGACCTGAATTTCTATCTGGCGGCGGCTTATACCAAGAGCGAGAGGTACGGCGAGGCAGAGGGCATCTATGACGCCGTGCTGGCCCTGCGGCCCGGGGAGGAGGACGCCTACTTCCTGCGGGGGAACGTGAGGATGGTGCAGGGGAACTACGAGGGCGCAAAAGAGGACTTCGACAAGGTCATCTCCATGGATCCGAAGAATTACGACAGGCTGATACAAATCTACCAGGTGCTGGACTATTTCGGCTACAGCGAGACGGGCAGGGAGTATCTGCAGACGGCGCTGACCTCCGGCGACAAGGACATGGACAAGTACGCCAGCGGACGGATCCATTATTACCTGGGGGAGTACCAGAGCGCCTATCTGGACCTGGAGGAGGCCAGGGAGAAGGGCGGCGTGGAGAGCTATCTGTACCTGGGCAAGTCCTATGAGGCCACAGGGGACTACAACTACGCCTCCAGCGTCTACAACAGCTACCTGGAAAAAAACGACGGCAATGCGGAGATCTATAATCAGCTGGGGCTCTGCGAGATGGCGAAGGGGGAGTACAGAAAGGCCCTGGACGCGTTCCAGGCGGGCATGCAGCTCCAGAACGTGACCATGATGCAGACCCTGTCCTTCAACGAGATCGTGGCCTATGAGCACCTGGGGGACTACCGCCAAGCCAGCATCCTGATGGAGAACTACCTGAAGAACTATCAGGTCGTCATTTATGAAAAGATGGAGGAAGCCGGCGGTGTCCTCATGTACG
>CAMTBF010000449.1 GCA_947068385.1 uncultured Lachnospiraceae bacterium | reverse complement strand
GAGATATTGGCGTGACTGGAGTTCAGACGTGTGCTCTTCCGATCTATCCAGATGGAGGTAGTGGCGGAGGCTGGCAGTGTGCAGGAGGCAATCGACATCCTTCAGGGAGACCTGCAGGTGGACGTGGTCTTCACGGATATCGTCATGCCAGGACAGAGCGGCCTGGAGCTGCTGCAGTGGCTGAGGGAGAACCAGCCCTTCATCGTCTCCGTGGTGCTGAGCTATTATGATGAATTCAGCTATATCCAGGATGCCCTGCGCCTGGGAACCACGGACTATATCGTAAAGACGGAGCTGGACTATCCCCATGCCATGCAGTCCATGGAGGGAATCGCACAAAAGGCGCTGCACAACCAGCAGAATCGACACAGTCTCAGAGAGCCGAGGCGGTGCGACGAATACCACAGTGCCATGGCCGTAGTGGGGCTGGGCAAAGGCGCGTTTGCGCTGTGCCGGGAGGACATGGAGGCGGCAAAAGCCTGTTATCCGGTCAGCAACAGCTCCTGGCTGCTGCTCTATGACGGGAAGCTGGAGGAGGAAGGGCTGCTGGATATGGAGCAGAAGTATAGTGGGGAAGGGATATTGCTGACCTTTGATGGCGCGGAGGCTTCCGTGGTGGAGCTGATTCTGGCGGTGAACCTCTTCCTCTCCCGGGATTTTTTCTACGAGAGGCTTCCGCACCTGAATGTGTACGCCGTGTCCGCCCGGGACATCCTGGAGCACACTCAGAGTCTCGATGGCCCCGGCTATGTGAGGATAGAGGAGGAGCTGTCCGCCATGCAGTGGATATGGAATCAGGGGCGCATGGAGGAGCTGCTGGAGACCGTGCGCCAGTCCAGGCTGCTGCCGCCGGTGATCTATAACCTGTTTTACTGTGTGCAGAATAAATGGAACCAGTTTTTCCCCCTGAAGGACATTCCGGCCATGTTCCCGCTGACCGGAATCCACTGGTGGTATCAGTGGGTGGAATGGCTGAACAATTTCCGGCTGTTCGCCACCACCCAGAGCAAGCTCAGCTCCTACTCCCCGGAGGTAGTCTCCGCCATACAGAAGCTCATGCTGTGGATAGACGAGAATTTCACGGAGGAAATCACGCTGACCCAGGCTTCCAGGAGGGTCAGCATCAGCCCCAATTATTTAAGCCGCTGCTTCAAGGACATCACCGGCAGGCCCTTCAATCAATATGTGCGCGACCAGAGGATAGGGTACTCCAGGAAGATGCTGCTGCAGAGCAGCCTTCCCATCCGGAAAATCGCGGAGCTGTGCGGATTCCAGGATCAGTTCTACTTCGATAAGGTGTTCAAGAAGGTGGTGGGAGAGACGCCCAGCAGCTTTCGCCAGAAGCGGCAAAGTGACAAACATTCGGATTGATTCGTCCATTTCAGGAGGGGAGGATTTCTGATACAATACAGATGAGGGCAGCCCGCACGTCAGGGGCTGCACCGCCCAGGTAGATTGGAAAACGACAGAGAAAGGAAAGAGTGGAAAAATGGATAGTCGAAATTATGGCAATGAGAGATGGCACATCAGCTTCGGAAGCTACAGCGGGCCAGATCGGACAGCGGTGGACATGGTCTACGGCCTGGTGCAGGGCTTCGTGCCCTATGTGCTCACCGCGGCCCCTGTGGGAGAGGCTCTTCCGGAGACCGTGAGGAATCGGATCCTCGTCGGGACGCTGAAGGACAATCCGGAGCTGGAGCGGCTGGCGCAGGAAGGCTTCTTCCGGCCCCAGACGGCCCCAGAGGGGTATTCCATTAAGTGTGCACCGGCCCCGGAACAGAACGACTGTTTTCTTGTAGTTATACAGGGGTCGGATTCGGCGGGGGTGCTGTACGCGGCGGTGGACTTTGAGAGGTATGCCGTCCGGGACAGGGCCGCCTATGCCGGGGAGCCTGTACGCAGGAAGTACAGGCCCTTCCAGGTTGGATTGCCCGTCTTTGAACGCAGCAGCGCGCCTAGGATAGAACATAGAGGGTTCTGGAGCTGGGGGCATGTGATTTATGACTACAGAAGCTATATCGACCATATGTGCGCCTGCAAGCTGAACACCCTCATTCTGTGGAACGACTATGTTCCCCTGAACGCGTCCCAGGTGGTGGCTTACGCCCATGACCATGCGGTGAAGGTCATATTCGGCTTCTCCTGGTGCTGGGGGGAGAAGGTGGATCCCGACAGCCCGGAGGATTTGGAGAAATGGACGAAGTCCGTGCTGGACACCTATGAGGGGCAGTACCGGGATCTGGGCTGCGATGGCATCTATTTCCAGGCCTTTACAGAGACCAATGACACCACCATAGGCGACCGCTCCATCTCGGAGCTGGTGATTGACTGGGTGGGAGCCATCAGCCGCCGGGTCTATGAGCGGTACCCGGATCTCTGGATTCAGTTCGGTCTCCACGCCACCTCGATTCGCGGCGAGTGTGGGAAGTTCGCCGCCATCGACCCCAGGATGTCCATCGTCTGGGAGGATGCGGGCGGGTTCCCCTATGACTACGACCCGGCCAGGCTGGGCGACCCGGAGGAGACCTGCGCATATACGGAGGAGCTGCTGGCCATCCGGGGGAAGGAGGAGCGGTTCGGCGCGGTCTTCAAGGGCTTCACGGTGCTGGACTGGGATGCCTTTGAGCACCAGAAGGGGCCTTTCGTGCTGGGGGAGGCAGCCCCTTCCTTCCTGCGGGAACGCCAGGCGGAAAAGGCATATTTCTGGAGGTACGTGGCGCCCTATTGGATGAAGCAGGCGGATGTACTGCAGCGGATGCTTCAGACGATAGCGGATGCGCCCGTCCGGGACAGACTGGTGACGGCGCTGGTGGAGGACGGGATGTGGGAGTGCGGCATGCATGTCAGCGCCCAGTTGTTCGCGGAGCTTGCGTGGGATCCCGCGGGGGACGTGCCAGAGATTCTGACAGCGCTGCTCCACGATGGACGCAGCGTCCTCTAGGAGGAGCTGGAAACGGCATTGGGAGAGATGGATGCATTGATTAAGCGAGCTGGACCTTTTGCGGGCGCAGGGCACATCCCGCACAGGCAGAGGGTGAAAAAGCCGTACCGGATGGGTATGACTGCCAATCTTCCGGATACGGCTTTTCGTCTGCTTATGGGCTGCTTCGTGTCAGGCAGGGAAAGTGCGGTCATTGTCAACCAGATACCGAGGGCAGGCTGCTTAGGTTGTTGCCCTCGGAGCCGTCGGGGATGGATTTCAGGTATTCCGTATCTCCCCTGTGGGCTACACCCACGCCCTTGATATCGCCGGACTTGGCCATCTGCACGCCCTCCTCCTTGCTGACGGTAGAGCCGTCAGAGAGCTGGTAGCCGTCGATTCTACCGCTGTGCTTTATGAGACCTACGATTTCCTTCGCGCCGGATTTTGGCTGTGGGATTTCGTCCAGGGTATTCTTCGCCAGAGCGGCCGTCAGTTTCGTGTCGTTTGCTTTATCTTCCATAAATATAGACCATTCCTTTCTGTTCTGTGGCCTGTGGATTTGCATCACAGGCGTTCATGACTTCGGGGATAGTATTGCCCGTTGTCTGAAGAAATTCTCTGCCAGCTTTCGCCAGCTACTGAAGAGATTGAATAGCAGGTATTAGTTATG
>CAMTBF010000448.1 GCA_947068385.1 uncultured Lachnospiraceae bacterium | reverse complement strand
TCCTGCATCCTCTTCACCAGTTCGAACAGCTCGTCAGGCGTATATACGTCCTTCACTTCCTCTCCCAGGGCTTTCACCCAGTCCTCCCGGATGGAAAGGGTAAAGGGATATACGTCCTCGTAGACCTGGGCCGTCTCCTTGTCCACTGCATCGTGGGCGTTGGCCAGATAGCTGAACCACCAGACGCTTCCGTCTGCCTGGGCATTCCTCTCCCAGCCTCCCGGCGCTTTCTCGTCATAGAAGGCACGGATGGATCCATCTGTGTCATACTGCTCCAGCAGCTCGTTGACGGAATACACCAGCCCGTTCCTTGCCCAGTCCAGCACATCGTTCTCATCCCCGCCAATCCAGCAGTAGGCAATCAGATCCGGCAGATCCACGCCGGAAGCCATCCTGGTATTGATGACGTTCCCGATGCTCTCGTTGTCGATGCATTCCAGCTCCAGGCGGATGCCGATTTCCTCCAAATCCTGGATGAGGATCTGGGACACCGGGTACTTCTCCCAGTCCGCCACCTTGACCTCGGCATTGAAATCGTTTTTGCAGAGAATCTTGACTGTCGTCAGTTCCTGGTCTCCACTGTCCGGCTCCTGGGCGGATGCCTCCTCTTTTCCCGTCTCTTCCTCTCCATCCGCGGATTCCTGCCCGCTTTCTCCGGCGGCTTTGCTATCCCCGGAATCGCCGGCATCTCCGGCAGGCTGGCTCCCGCAGCCGGTGAACAGGCTGCATGTGAGCGCTCCGGCCAACAATAGCGACAATACTCTTTTCTTCATTACAGTTCCTCCTTTTCCTTTCCCTCTTCTCACTTGCCTTTGTTATCCTTTCAGGGAACCTAACATGATTCCCTTGGTGAAATGCTTCTGGAACATGGGATACACGGCTATGATCGGCGCTGTGGTGATGACGATCATGGCGTATTTGATCTGGTTGGCGGACAGCGCCATCTCCTGGTACTTCTTCTGCATCTCCATGGGCATCTGGGAGATGACCTGGTTCTGGAACATGTTGGCCGTGGAGGCCAGGATGTTCCGCACATAGAGCTGCACGGGCTGTATGGCCTTGTTGGTGGTGTAGATTGACGCCTCGAACCAGGCGTTCCACACCCCCACGATGGTGTAGATCATGATGACGGCCAGCACCGGCTTGGACAGGGGCAGCACGATCTTCAGGAATGTCCTAAACTGGTCGCTGCCGTCGATCAGCGCCGAGTCGATCAGCTCCCCCGGCAGGGAGGCCATGAACGTCCTGCACAATATGATGTTCCCGATGCTGTAGCACCCCGGCAGCACCAGGGCCAGCGGGGAATTGTACAGCCCCACCTTGGTGATGACGATGAACGCCGGAATCATGCCGCCGCTGAAATACATGGGAATCAGCAGGTAGTAGGTCAAAAGCTTCCTGAATTTCAGGTTCTGCCTGGTGAGGGGATAGGAGATGGCCACCGTGGTAAAAAGCATCAGCAGACATCCCACCACCACATACAGGATGGAATTGCGGAACCCCCTCCAGAAATCCATGTTCGATATGACAATGCTGTAGGCATCCGTGGAGAATCCCCTGGGTATCAGCGTCACCTTCCCTGCCAGCACCATCTTCGGGTCGCTGATCGAGCAGGCCGCCACGTACAGCATGGGGAATAGGGTAACGGCCACCGCTGCCAGGGCCAGAACCGTCACCACCGTATCGAATGCCGTCCATCTGTTCAGTCTCTTCTTTTTCCTCATTTTGTCCCTTTCCTACATGTCCATACCTATGAATGCCGCATTCCGTCAAGTTACCAAATGGAGAAGTCTGTGGCTTTCCTGCTGATCCTGTTGGCGATACATGTGAGCGTGAATCCCATGATGCTCAGCAGCAGCCCGCTGGCCGTGCCGTAGCTGAACTTCCCTCCCATGAGGCTCTCCCGGTACACATAGGTGCCGATCACGTCCGCCACTTTCATGGTGGAGCCGTTCATCATGAGCAGCAGCATCTCCGTGTTGGAGGCCAGCATGCCGCCTATGGACAATATCAATTGAATCATGATCAGGGGCAGCATGGCGGGCAGGGTCACATGCCATATCTTCTTCAGCCTCCCCGCGCCGTCCACGGAGGCCGCCTCGTACAGCCCCGGGTCGATGGCCGTTATGGTGGACAGGTAGATGATGCTGGCCCAGCCGAAGCTCTTCCAGATGGATGTGAGTGTGTAGATCCAGGGGAAGGCACTGGCATCCGCGTTCAGGGACTTGGCCTCGAACCCAATGGCCTGGAGCATCCTGGTGATGATGCCGTCACTGGACACGAAGTTCATCACCATCCCCGCCACGATGACCGCCGACAGGAAGTAGGGCAGATAGCTGACTGTCTGGGTGAATTTCTTGAATTTGGACGCCCGGATCTCATTGACCACAAGGGCAAAGAAAATCGGCACCCAGAACCCCATCACCAGGTTCAGCAGGTTCAATACCAAGGTATTGCGCAGTATCCTGGGAAAGTAATAGGAGCTGACGAACTGCTTGAACCACTTAAGCCCCACCCAGGTGACGCCCTCCCCGAAGAACGGCTTCCCGGACACATAGTCCTGGAATGCGATCACGATGCCGAACAGGGGCAGATAGCTGAAGATGAAAATCAGGATCAACGGGATGCACATCATCAGGTAATACTGTATGTTCTCTTTCACATCCCGCTTTTCAAATGCGGAAGTCTTTTTTCTGCTGCTCCTATCATTTGCCACGGTATCTCCCCCTGTCTCTTCTTTTTCGCTTGCTTGCTTTCCTTCTCTCTTCCATCTGACAGTATTATAACAAGGGGAGTACCGTGCCTGAAACAGGCAATTTTTTGGACTAAATACAGAAATTTAGATTTGATACGATTTTTAAAATATGTATGCTATTCCGTAAGGCCAGGCCCCACGAACGCCCTGATGAACCTGTCGTTCACCTCATTGTACATCCTGCGGCTCACGGGCACCAGCGCGCCGCCCTCCATGACGATGTCCTGCCTGCCTACCCTGGATACCCTGCGCAGGTTCACCAGATAGGAGCGGTGGCAGAACAGGAAGTCCCCGCGCCCTTCCAGCTTCTTCGCCAGCTCTTTCATTCCCAGCTTTAGCTGCAGACGCTCTCCCATGCATTCCAGCACGCAATAATGTCCTACCGCCTCCCCGTAGAGGATTTTGGACACGTCCGTCTTCACCAGCCCCTCCTCTGTGGGCAGGAGGATCCACTCCGCGTCCTCCTCCCGCCGCTTCAGGCACTTATCCAGGCATTCCCACACCTTCTCTTTGTTCAGGGGCTTCAGCAGATAGTGCATGGCCTCCACCTCGTAGCCCTCCTGCATGTAGTCGGCGATTCCGGTGGTGAATATGATGTCCAGCTTCCTGCCCTGCTCCCGGAGCCGCCTGGCGAGGCTGATGCCATCCGTAGCGCCCATCATGATGTCCAGGAAAAGCACGTCGTACCGCTGTTCGCCGCTCCACGCAAAATAGAAGGCTTCGCCGGAAGCGAAGGTCTCCACCTCCGCTTCCAATCGTTCCTTGGCCTTCCACTCTTCGATATATTTCGTCAGGATGTCCCTGTGCACCTGTTCGTCGTCTACAATGGCAATGCTCAGCATAGCTCCTATCATC
>CAMTBF010000447.1 GCA_947068385.1 uncultured Lachnospiraceae bacterium | reverse complement strand
CGGTCATTTCTATGTCGTTCAAAAATCGCGTCTAATGTATTAATGGTCTCCTGTGCGGATGTTTGGATTGCCATATGGCTTTCACCTCTTTCCCAGGCTATGCCCCTCGCTTTTGTCTTTCCTTAGCTCCGCAAGCAATCCGGCAGCACCCTTTTTAATATCTTCCACTATTTCATCCGGTGTCATCCCAATATGACGCAGAGAATTATATTCCCTGATTTTCCTGATATCATCTACGTCAAAATGCTCGCTGAGCATCGGTTTTTCCATAATCCTCAGAACCCCTGCTCCGTCCTCCGGATGATGTCGTCCTGCAAGGACTTGGAAAGCGTAGTGAACAGCGCGCTGTACCCTGCCACCCGCACCACCAGGTGGGCGTACTTCTCGGGGTGGGCCTGGGCGTCCAGCAAGGTCTCCCTATCCACTACGTTGAACTGCATGTGGCTCCCCTTCTGGTCGAAATAGGAGCGAATCAGCGCCACGAAGTTCTCCAGCCCCTTCTCCCCGCTGAGGGCCGTGGGATGGAACTTCTGGTTGAACAGGGTGCCGTTGGAGGCGATGCCGTGATCCAGCTTGGACACGGAATTGGCCGCCGCGGTGGGGCCGTATACGTCTTTGCCCGCCGAGGGGGACACGCCGTCCGCCACAGGGGTGTGGGCAAGCCTGCCGTCCGGGGTGGCTCCGGTCTGGGCTCCCAGGGGCACATTGGCGGACACGGGATACAGTCCCGCCTGGAACTGGCCTCCTCTGGGATTGCGGTAGTTCAATAGCGGCTTGGTGTAGGTATACGCCACATCCCGGGCGAACATGTCCACTTCCTCGTTGTCGTTGCCGAACTTGGGCACTTCGTCTATCATGGCCCGCAGGGCTTCATATCTCTTCTTCTCCTCCGCCGGAAGCTCCGCGTTCATCACTGCAGTAATCATGCCAGCCACCTGGGCTTCGTCCACGGTCATGCCGTTCCTGTCCATTTCCCGCAGGATTTCCGTGACGATCTCCCCTGCGCTGACGGCATCGAAGCCCTGGCCGTAGTTCATGGCCAGCGCCCGCTTATACTCCGCCAGAGTCACCTTTTTCTCGTCAAACACCAGCTTCTTGATCGCATACAGCGAGTCCGCCATGTTGGCGATGCCAAAGCCCTGGGGGCCGGTGAAATTGTAGACGGCGCCGCCTTCCTGGACGCTCTTGCCACGCTTGACGCAGTCGTCCACCATGCAGGACAGGAACGGCAGCGGGCACCGGGTGGCATGGGCCACGTCGATGGCGTTGTCCGCGTTCACCAGCAGGGAGATGTTAAAATCCATCTGCTTCTTGTAGGCATCGTAGAACTCCTCAAAGGTGGACATATCCTCCACGGCTCCGGTCTCTATGCTGATCTTCTCGCCCTTGTCCCAGCCGTTGGAGAACACCAGCTCCAGGGGACGGCACATGTTGTAGAACGCCGCGTCATGCCACCCTTCCGTCTTCCCGGCCTTCTGGGGCTCCACGCAGCCGATGATATTGTATTCCCTGGCGTCCTCCAGGGTCAGGCCGCGGCTCAGCAGCGAGGGAATGATGACTTCGTCATTGTAGTACGCGGGCAAACCGATGCCCGTCCGCGTCAGATCCGCCGCCTTCAACAGCAGGTCGTGGGGCGACTTGTTCCACACCCGGATGGAAAGGGAGGGCTGGGGCAGGAACACATGCTTGGAGGCCGTGATGCACATGAAGCTCAGGTCGTTAGTCACGTCTAACCCCTCTTTGTCCTGTCCGCCCACGATCAGGTTCTGGAACAGGCTGTAGCCCGCGAACCCTTCCGCGCTGGCAGCGTCACGGCATTTGTTCAAATCGTTCAATTTCACCCAGATGCAGTCGATCAGCTCCTGGGCGAATTCCCTGGTCAGCCTCCCGGCCTCCAGGTCTTTCTTATAGTAAGGATACATATACTGGTCGAAGCGACCCGGGGAGATGGAATGCCCGCTGGACTCCAGCTGCAGGAGCTGCTGCACGAACCAGAAGCTCTGGCAGGCCTCATGGAAGGTGGTGGCCCCATGCTCCGGCACCCTTGCGCAGTTAGCCGCAATCTGTAGCAATTCCTGTTTTCTGGCAGAATCCGTGCAGGCAGCCGCCTCCTTCTCCGCCAGCTGCGCATACCTGCGTGCGTAGCGGATGACCGCCTCGCAGCTTAAGATGGCAGCCTTCAGGAACTGGCTCTTGGTGCAGTAATCCCCGTCTCCGGGATTGCACCTGGCCAGCTCCTGCTGTATCTCCTCAATGATCCCCCTGTAGCCCATGGCCAGCACCTTGTCATACTGGACGGTGACATGGCCCACGCCGTTGTAGAAGTAGTTGCCGGGGGTAAAGATATTGTGCTCGATGGCTTTCTTCGTCTCCTCGGTCATCAGGGCCGTGGCCAGCTCGCTGGTGGTCTTCCCCTCCCAGTAGGCATCCGCCTCCATCAGCTCCTTCTTGGTCTGATCCGCTATGTAGAACGGATCGGCTTTGCGGGTGGCTACTGTCTCGAACTCGCCCTCCAGCCATTTGTAGGAGAATTCCGGGTAGGTCTGGCAGCCTCTGGGGGCAATCGTGCTGCTTCCCACCACCAGCTCCCCCTCCCTGATGATGATGGGGATGTTGTCCAGGATATGCGCAAAGGCCAGGGCACGCCGCATGATGATGGGCTTGTCCTCGGTGGCCTTGTAGGATTCGGTAATCAGTTTCGCCCGGGCGGACTCGATCTCCGGCATCTTGGCGTAGAGATGCGCCACCAGCTTCGGGATCCTGTCCGTCTTTGGGATTTCCTGTGTGTAATATTTTGCCATGGGTGCTCCTTTCCGTACTGTCTGCTTACATTCACTTTATTATCTCATTCTTTTGATTTCTTGTTCTCCTCGCTTCGGCCTGCGGGCTCCGCCCACAGATACCCTTCTTGTCCAGTATATGCCCATATCCGTCAGATGTCAATAAATCTGGCACTATTTTCATTCATATTTTTGTGGTTTTATATTGTTTTGTGTTGTTTTCCGGCTTTTCCCACACTGGCAGGCTGGATTCTGACAGCGTGTTGACAATCCTGCATCGGATACCTGTGCAATCGAGCAGCAAAATGACTTTCTCCGCCACTCTCCGCATGGCCCGCAGCCACGCCCACGGCGGACTTCCATATACGAACCCGTGCACAGAAAAAGGGAAGAACCTGGTCTCCCCTTTCCGTCTCAGAATCTATTTTTCCCAAGGCCAGCCGTTCCAAAATCACGCCTTTTCCCTGCCCTTCCCCGCCGCGCACCAAAATACGAACAGAAGGAAAAGCACCGCGGCCGCCATCCAGCCCGCCAGCACAAGCGGACTCTGCCCCTGGAATTTATCGTAATACCCTTTCAGATAGATAAAAGCGATAATCAGAGGAATCCCATAGGCCACATAAGCCCGCAGCCCTCTGGGAAAAGCAAGCCCCTCTCCCGCGTTGGCCTCCGTCATGAAATTCTCCCACCCCCATCCGTTCTTCCGGGTGCAGAACAGCACATAGCCCAGGCTCCCCAGGGGGAGCAGGTTGTTGGACACGATGAAGTCCTCCAAATCCATGATGGTGCTGCCCTCCCCCAGGGGCTGTATCCCGGACAGCACATTGTAC
>CAMTBF010000446.1 GCA_947068385.1 uncultured Lachnospiraceae bacterium | reverse complement strand
AGGCGAAGGAGAATGCCAAGGTCCTTGATTCTGCTGTAAGGGATCTGGAATTCATGCTACAGGAACTGCAGGATAAAGGAATCATAGCTTCCCCACAAAAGCCCCAGCCCCCGTCCATCTACCTCTTTTCCGGCCCCTGCGGCTGCGGAAAGTCTACCCTGACTAAAGCCTGGGCCAAGAAGCTGGTGAACGAGGGCAAGCGGAAACAGATTTATGTCATCCACGGAGGCGACTTCCACGCGGGTTTCGTGGAGACGGACTACAAAGGAGACTTCTTCCAGGAGGGAAAGCCCTCGGATGCCCTGGCCTGGGAGGAAATCCTGAAATTCAACTGGGAGTGCATCCTGGACACGGCGGGAAGGGCCCTGTCCCGTGGCCTGGACGTGGCCGTGGACTATGTGGTGGAGGAGGAGCTTCCCCTGATGCGCCGACTGGCAGAGCAATACCACGCGAAGCTGTATTATATCGTCCTGACCGCAGAGGAGGAGGCCATTAGGCAGCGCATCGCCAGGCGGGGAGACGTGGAGCTCACGGAGCGTGCCCTGTTCCTGAAAGACGAGCTGGAGCACAGACTTGAGAACCAGTGGCATCTGCTGGACAATACGGGAAAGACCCCGGAGCAGACGCTGGAACAGCTGGAGGCAGAGCTGGAGAGCTTCCTGCTGCGGCAGAACCCAGAAGCGGCCGGATGAGGAGGACAGGATCCGAGGAAATCAGGCCTCATGGCGGCATGGAAATGACGCGTCAAATCCCACAAGGACATACAAGAATACAAGGATATGCAGGACATACAGAAAGGCAAGGAGGGCTGCCGGATAGGCAGCGTCTGAATAGGAAAATGGCAGAAATACAGAGCATGTACGCCCATATGGGCATTGACAGGGAAACCTACGAATACGGGGAAGCCATCCTGAAGCGGCTGGCAGAGCGGTTTCACAAGATAGATGAAATCGCGGAATACAATCAACTGAAAGTAGTAAATGCCATGCAGGAATGCCAGGTCAGCGAGGCCTGCCTGCTGGGTACCACCGGCTACGGCTACAACGACCTGGGCAGGGATACCTTAGAGTCGGTCTACGCGAAAATCTTCCACACGGAGGACGCCCTGGTGCGCCCCCAGATCACCTGCGGCACCCACGCCCTGGCCCTGGCCCTGATGAGCAACCTCCGCCCCGGGGACGAGCTGCTCTCCCCGGTGGGGAAGCCCTACGACACCTTAGAGGAGGTCATCGGCATCCGCCCCTCCAGAGGCTCCCTTGCGGAATACGGCATAACCTACAGGCAGACAGACCTAAAGCAGGACGGCAGCTTCGACTACGAAGCCATAAGAGAGGCCCTAAATCCCCGCACCCGCCTGGTCACCATCCAGCGCTCCAAGGGCTACCAGACCAGGCCCACCTTCTCCGTAAAGCAGATAGGAGAGCTGATAGCCTTCGTGAAAGAGATCAAGCCAGACGTCATCTGCATGGTGGACAACTGCTACGGAGAATTCGTGGAGCTCCAGGAGCCCAGCGACGTAGGGGCGGACATGGTGGTGGGCTCCCTGATCAAGAACCCCGGAGGCGGCCTGGCCCCCATAGGCGGCTACATCGCCGGGAGAAAGCAATGCGTGGAGAACGCCGCGTTCCGGCTCACCTCCCCTGGGCTTGGCAAGGAAGTGGGCGCGTCCCTGGGCATCCTGAAGGACTTCTACCAGGGCCTGTTCCTGGCCCCGACAGTGACGGCCTGCGCCCTGAAATCCGCAATCTTCGCCGCCAACCTGTACGAAAGCCTGGGCTACGCCGTGATACCGGACGGCACCGAAGACAGGCACGACATCATCCAGGCCGTGACCTTCGGCTCCCCGGAGGCTGTCATCGCCTTCTGCCAGGGCATCCAGGCCGCAGCCCCCGTGGACAGCCATGTGACCCCCGAGCCCTGGGACATGCCGGGCTACGACTCCCAGGTCATCATGGCGGCGGGAGCCTTCGTGTCCGGCTCCTCCATCGAGCTCTCCGCGGACGCGCCCATCAAGCCCCCCTACGCGGTGTATTTCCAGGGCGGCCTCACCTGGCCCCATGGGAAATTCGGCATTTTGAAATCCCTCCAGTCCCTCGTAAACAGGGGATTGCTGGATAAAAACCGCCTGGAGCTGTAGCTTTCTGTAGAAAAAACTCAAAATAAATTCTATGATTTTTGTGTACAGCCCTGGTATTTTGTGGTACTATATAGACGTGCGTATGTGGAATCCGTGAGAGGGCAGATGCGCGCAGCGGGACATGCGCACGGGCACGCAGGGCAGATTGCATGCCCCGGGACAAAAGAAGGAAGAGGTATCGGCTTGAAGAAAGTAAACTGGGTACTGCTGGTACTGATACTGGTGGGATTCGTCATCGGCAGGTTCATCGGCACTTATTTTTCAGGCACTTTCCTGAACTATGGACAGTCCTTCGGGCTCAGCTCCCCTGTGGTGCTGGATCTGGGATTCATCGTCCTGACCTTTGGGCTGACGATCCAGATTACCATAGCAAGTGTCATAGGCGTCGTAATCGCGCTGGTGGTGTATCGTTTCATCAGGTAGTCCATGGCGGCCGACGGGAAGGCCGTTGGAAGATGCGTCGGAGAAGGGGAAGGAGACGCATGGACATGGAAGTGGATCTGGAAGAAATGCATTCCGACGGAAACGGGGAGACGAAACGGAAGGAAGGCGCTCCGCAGAGGAGCAATCGACGGAAGAAGGGCAGCGCGCTGAAAAAAGCGCTGAAGACGGCCTCGGAGCTTCCCTATGAGAGGTTCAAGCGGTTCGGGCCGGAGAACCTGACGGAGATAGAGCTGCTTGCCATCATCCTCCGCACCGGCACCAAGGACAACCATGTGCTGCAGGTGGCGGAGGAGGTCATGAGCCTGGCCAGATATCCCAAGGAGGGGCTCCTGGGCCTGTACGACGTGACATTGGACGAGCTCATGAGCATCCGGGGGATCGGCGAGGTGAAGGCAGTGCGGCTGAAATGCCTGACGGAGCTGTCCATGCGGATGAGCATGGCAAAGGCCAGGGAGGGACTGAACCTCACCAGCTCCGGCCAGGTGGCGGCTTATTTCATGGAAAAGCTCCGGCACCGGGAGACCGAGTGCGTGGTGGTGGCCTGTGTGGACGCCAAGGGGCAGCTGATCTGTGAGAGGAAGCTGTCGGAGGGCAGCGTCAATATGTCGCTGATCTCACCCAGGGAGATCTTCCTGGCGGCGCTGGAGAGCCGGGCCGTGAACATCGTGCTAGTGCACAACCATCCCAGCGGGGATCCCACGCCCAGCCAATCCGACCGGGAGCTCACCCGCAATGTGAGGGACACCGGGGAGAAGATGGGGATCCGGCTCTTGGATCACGTCATCATCGGCGACAACCGCTATGTCAGCTTCAAGGAGAGGGCATGGTTTTCGGAGGAACCGCTGTTCCCGGAGCCGGAACCGGCGTGACCGATCGGGGCCGGAGGAAAGTTTTTACAATGAGAAAGGGGTTGTCATTTTGGCAAACAACGCATTCGGTATCGACTTGGGTACCAACAACATCAAAATCTACAGCAGGGGCGATGACAGCATCATGGTGGAGAAGAACATGATACGACGCAAGAAAATCTTATCAAT
>CAMTBF010000445.1 GCA_947068385.1 uncultured Lachnospiraceae bacterium | reverse complement strand
CGAGCCCGTGCTGGTGGACTTCTACGCGGACTGGTGCAACCCCTGCAGGATGATGGGCCCGGTGGTGGCCAAGATGGCGGAGGCCTTTGAGGGGCGGGTCAAGGTGGGGAAATGCAATATCGATGAGAACATGCAGTTAGCCCAGACTTACCGCATCTCCAGCATCCCGGCCTTCGTGGTCTTCAAGGGAGGAAAGCCTGTGGCCAACTATGTGGGCGCCATGTCGTCGGCGGATTTCAAGGCGAAGATTGAGCAGGTGCTTGGGTAGATGAGCAGAGAGAACATGGTATATGAGGGCAAGAGGACGCTGGCCTGCATCGTGGCATCGCTGATGTACGCCATCGGCGTGAACCTGTTCGTGGTGCCCGCCCAGCTGTATTCGGGCGGGCTCATGGGCATCTGTCAGGTGATCAGGACACTGCTGGTGGAATACCTGCACATGAATTTCCACAGCTTCGACATCGCGGGCATCATCTACTATATCATCAACGTGCCCATCTTCGTCATCGCCTTTACCAGGATGGGCCGGAAGTTCTTCGCGAAGACCCTGGTCACCGTCACGGCCATGACGGTGTTTCTGTCCGTGGTGCCCATCGTGCCGGTGGTGGACGATACCGTGGCGGCCTGCGTGGTGGGAGGCATCATATCCGGGGCCGGGATCGGCATCATCCTGCGGATGGCCTCCTCCGGCGGCGGCCTGGACGTGGTGGGCGTGCTGCTCACCAAGTGGCGGAGGGACTTCAGCGTGGGGAAGGTGTACCTGATCGTGAACCTGTCCCTGTACGTCATCTGCCTCTTCCTGTTCGACATTGAGATCGTGGTGTACTCCGTGATCTTCGCCTCGGTGCACTCCCTGGCCATAGACAAGGTACATATCCAGAACATCAACGTGGAGGCCAATATCATCACCAAGCTGAACAACGTGGACCTGGAGAAGGCCATCATGGAGGAAATCGGCAGGGGCCTCACCAAGTGGACGACCTTGGGGGCCTATACTTACGAGCAGTCCCACATGCTCTACATCACCCTGTCCAAGTACGAGGTGTCCAGGCTCAAGGCCGTGGTGCACAAGTACGATCCTAACGCGTTCATCGTGATCAACGAGGGCGTGACGGTGGACGGGAATTTCCTGAAGAAGCTTTGAGATTTTGAGAATCATCTAAAAAAGGACCTCCGGGGCATGGGCCTGCGGAGGTTCCTCTTTTTCTGATTCCATTTCTGAATTCCATTTCCTAATATTTCTTCCGGGCGGTCTGGATCGGCTCGCTGGTCAGGTCCACCCCCAGCTTCTTGTAGATCTTGATGTCCACCTCGGAGAGCATCACCGAGGTATGCACCTGGCAGCCCCGGAGGTTCGGGAGCTGCTCTAAGGAGCGCCTGGCATTGTCGTCATGGCAGGCCTCCAGGGCCAGGGCGATCAGCACCTCGTCCGTGTGGAGCCTAGGGTTCTTTCCGCCCAGGTAGCGCACCTTCAGATTCTGGATGGGCTCGATGGCCTCGGGCTTGATCAGCTTGGTATCGTGCTCCACCCCCGCCAGGTATTTCAGGGCGTTCAGCAGCAGGGCGGCGGAGGCCCCCAGGAAGTCCGAGGTCTTGGAGGTGATGATGCGGCCGTCCGCCAGCTCGATGGCCGCGGTGGGCACCCCCAGGGCCTCCGCCCGCTCCCTGGCGGCCACGGTGACCTTCCTGTCCGCGGCGGTGATTTTGGCCTGCTTCATCAGCAGCTCTATCTTGTAGACCTCCGTCTCGGAGACCCCGTCCCGCACCACCTTGTTCAGGGAGGCGTAGTACCGGCGGATGATCTCCATCCGGGAGGCCTCGCAGCAGGCCTCGTCGTCTATGATGCAGTTCCCCGCCATGTTCACCCCCATGTCCGTGGGGGACTTGTAGGGGTTCTCCCCGTAGATGCCCTCGAAGATGGCGTTCAGCACCGGGAAGATCTCGATATCCCGATTATAATTTACCGTGGTCTCGCCGTAGGCCTCCAGGTGGAAGGGGTCTATCATGTTCACGTCGTTCAGGTCCGCGGTGGCGGCCTCGTAGGCCAGGTTGATGGGGTGCTTCAAGGGGATGTTCCAGATGGGGAAGGTCTCGAACTTGGCGTACCCGGCCTTGGTGCCCCGGAGGTTCTCGTGGTAGAGCTGGGAGAGGCAGGTGGCCATCTTCCCGCTGCCCGGGCCCGGAGCCGTGACCACCACCAGGGGCCTGGAGGTCTCTATGTAGTCGTTCTTCCCGTAGCCGTCCTCGCTTACGATCAGGGGGACGTTTGCGGGATATCCCTCGATGGTATAGTGGAGGTACACCCGGATGCCCTGCTTCTCCAGCTTGGCCTTGAACTGCTCCGCGCTGTGCTGCCCGGCGTAATGGGTGATGACCACGCTGCCCACGTACAGGCCCCGGCTCAGGAATTCGTCCCGCAGCCGCAGCACGTCCACGTCATAGGTTATCCCCAGGTCCCCCCGAATCTTGTTCTTCTCGATGTCGGCGGCGCTGATGACGATGACTATCTCAGCATAGTCCGATAGCTGCATCAGCATCCGCAGCTTGGAGTCCGGCGCGAAGCCGGGGAGCACCCTGGACGCGTGGAAATCGTCGAAGAGCTTGCCGCCGAACTCCAGGTAGAGCTTGTCCCCGAACTTGGCGATGCGCTCCTTGATGTGCTCCGACTGCATCTTCAGGTATCTGTCATTGTCAAAACCGATTTTCATTCTGCCGCCTCCTGATTTTTTCAAAAAATACCTTTTCATTCTACCACATTTCCCGGGGGATGGGAATGGGGAAGTTACTATTTTGGGGGAGAATTTTGGCTGGCAGAACAGGACATTGCGCTTTTCTTTTTGGAGGGGATATGGTATGGTGGATACAGACAAAGAGAGGATCGGGGAAATTGACTGATGGAAGCAGAGGCGAGAAGCGTGAAAATGAAATCGATCCGCAATGACCTGTTTTGGATGAGGCATATTTTCTGTGCGAGTAAGGGCAGATTATTCCTGAATGTCCTGATGACCATTGTCCAGGCGGCATTCAACTTTATTTTTGACGTGTACATTTTCCTGATAGTGCTTGACGGCTGGCAGAGCGGGGATGGATTTTGGAGCATCTGCCGGAAGGTAGTGCTCATCTGCGCGGCGCAGATCGTCTTTCTGGCAGTCAAAAACTGGTATGAATGCTGCTATGTGCCCCAATCGAACCTAAGGATATCCCAATATATGAGGAAGCTCGTCTCCGGGAAAATGAAGGAGATTGACCTGCTCTGCTATGATGCCCCGGAGTTCTATGATGGATATATCCGGGCGATGCATGAGGTTGACGGGCGCTCGGACGCCTTCCTGGCCTCGATGAATTCCTTCGTCAACAATCTGTTCGCCATTTTCTCCACATCCTTCGTGATCTTTACGATTGACCCTGCCTTCCTGGCCATCGCGCTGATCCCGCTGTTCGTGAGCTTCTTTATCGGAAAAGCCCAGGGAAAGGCGAGATTCGCCTGCCGTATGGAGACCCAGGCAAATGAGCGGGAGGAGGCTTATATAAGGCGCATATTCTATTCGAAGGAGTACGCAGAGGAGATGCGCACCACAGGGATCGAGGTCTTGGAGATGCCCAGCGCCGAGCTGTCCCG
>CAMTBF010000444.1 GCA_947068385.1 uncultured Lachnospiraceae bacterium | reverse complement strand
CAACACCGGCCAATGGAGCATGGATATGATCAATCCTCAGCCGATTCCTTTGTCAAAATACTGCCAAAATCCAAAAGCGCCTTATGTAAAGCCCTCTGGCCTTCTGGATATCAAAGGCGTATTATATCTCAGCATAGAGGCGCAGAATTATGGAAATAATCCCCTCTTCTGCAGACAGCAGAACCTGAATGGCTGGATCGTAAAATCCATGGACGGAGGCAGGACCTTCGACCCGGATACCACGCCCTGCCGCTTTTTCGAAGGCAGGCTGTCCTCCTGCCACTTTCTGCAGTTCGGAAAGGGATATTCCGGTGCCCGGGACAACTTCGTATATGCCTATTTCCCCTGCGACCTGGAGGACGGCTGCAGCTATTGGGAGAACAATGACGCCCTGCTTTTGGGGCGGGTTCCCACAGACAGTCTGACCTGTCGTGAAGCCTGGGAATTCTACTGCGGCGCAGACCCCTTCCATCCCGCCTGGAGCCACGACGGCGAAAAGGCCACTCCTGTATTTTCCTATTATAAAATGACCGGTGCCAACCATGTAGCATATGATCCCGGCATCGGCAGATACCTGATGGGAAACTATGGTTTCGTGGATGAGGACCTGCGTCCACGCCCCGTACACCAGATGCGCTATCCGGAATCCCATCTCAGCCAGCTCACCTTATTTGAGGCCCCTCAGCCCTGGGGCCCCTGGCGGCTGTTCTATCGAGACGACAACTGGGGCACCTATGGCGATTATCAGCCCAACTTCCCCACCAAATGGATGACAGCGGACGGGCGCATCGTCTACATGGTCTCCTCCGGTTCCTGGGATGACTACAATTTCGTCGTGCAGAAGCTGGCATTCAAGACAAAAGGGGATCCAGATTTTCCGGAAGCGGCCAGGCATTTCCGGTACCGGCCCTGACCATCCGAACCGGATTGTATGCGCTTTCTCTCTGCCGTGCTATGCCACAGGGCACGGCAGAAGATCTGTGCAGTATGCAATCCTAGACAATCTTCAGAATGAATCCGATGTTTCCCACGCTGCATCCCGCATCCAGCTTGCTATTATAGTCCATGTTCGTAATGATAAGGGTGTTTCCCTCCGTCTGACAGTTTCATTTCCTATACCAGTGTCCTGGGGGGCTTCCCCTTTTCCATCCCCCTGACGCGCTGTATTCTGCTCCTTTGCGCTCCCCAGCATCTCCAGCAGCCACTTCCCGGAATCGCTTAAGTCCTCCCAGGTGAAGCCGCCGGTCTTGCCGCAGCTGCTCTTCAGGATTGCGGAAGTCTCCGCCTTATTGGACAGGTTCCAGGCCACATAGCTTATGCCGTATTCGTCCATGGCCTCCACCCACTTGTCTGCCTGCGCCGTGTCGATCCCACCGCTGCCGCTGGCATCACAGATGCCGTACTCGGAAACGAATACGGGCAGGCCCGAGCTGACTGCCTCCACCATGGCGTCCCGCAGGGCGTCCGTATGGGTGGCGGCGTAGAAATGCAGGGTATACATGATGTTCTCGTACCCAGTGATGGGGTCTGCCGCCGCCTGATCCAGGTACTGGGACCAGTTTGGCGTGCCGACGAGGATGATGCCGTCCTCGTCCTGCTCCCGGATGACGGGGATAATCTCTTCCGCATAGGCCTTGATCTGGCTCCAGGAAGTGCCTCCGTTAGGTTCATTGCAAATCTCATAGAAGATATTCTCGTAATCCGCGTACTCCTCCGCCATCTCCTGGAAAAACTTCTTTGCCTCCTCCAGATAGGTATTCGGATTTCCGTCGGACAGGATGTGCCAGTCGATGATGACATAGAGGCCGCAGTCCGTGGCGTACTCCACGCCGTCCCTGACCAGGGCCTTTAAATCGTCCTGATTCCCGCCGGTGCAGTACCCACCGCTCTCCGCCGTGTACATGGCCAGGCGAACCACGTCCATCCCCCACTCCTCCCTGAGCTGGCGGAAGCACTCCGCATTGACGTACTCCGGATACCAGGCCAGGCCGTGGGTGCTGATCCCCTTGAGCTGAACCGGGCGGCCCTCCACGTCCACCAGCAGCGTCCCCTCCACGGACAGGGCTTCGGGGATATCCGGGCCGCTATCCGTCCCGTTGCTGCCCGATGCCGCCATGCCGTCTTTCGTCCCGGCGGCAACCTCTTCTCCGGCTTTCTTCTCTCCGTTTCTTCCCTCGCCGTCCGCCCCGGCGGCTCCTGCCCCTTTTTCTCCGGCTTCTGTCTTTTCGCTTTTTGTCCCGCTCTCCGTCCCTTTGCTTTTCGTCTCACCGACCTCGGCCCCGCCGACCGCAGCCTCCGTCCCCGTCTGCTCGACCTGCGCGGGCGCAGCCCCTTCTGTCTCCGCCCCTGTCCGGCCGCAGCCCACAGCGCAGGATATCCCTATCAAAAATGCGCAGCCGCAAATCACGATTCTTCTCATGGCATCCGCCCTCCCCGGTTTTCCGATTCTGTCTTTCCCTTTATATCATGTTTTTGTAGTCAAATTTATATTCAATCCCCTGCCGCCTCTCCTCAAATTCTACCAGACCAGGGCGTTTTGTCAATAGAGCGCGGAAAACGCCTAAGTCCTTGACAGGCCGCGGCCTGATGGCATATGATAGGAATAGAAAATTACCGCAAAAGGAGGATGTCATGTCAGTTTACGAATTGAAGAACGACGAGATTTCGATTGCAGTCCACAGCCTGGGCGCGGAGCTGAAATCCTTAAAGAGGCTGGATACCGGCACAGAGTACATGTGGTGCGGGGACGCCAGATACTGGAACCGCACCTCCCCCATCCTCTTCCCCTTCGTGGGAAGCGCAAGGGACAAAAAATTCCGCACCAAGGGCCAGACCTACTCCATGACCCAGCACGGCTTCGCAAGGGACATGGAATTCGAGCTGCTCTCCCGGACGGAGAGCGAAATCTGGCTGGGTCTGTGCTCCAGCGAGGAGACGCTGGAGAAGTATCCCTACGCCTTCTTCCTGAAGCTGGGCTACCGCATCGAGGGCCGCAGGGTCACCGTCCTGTGGCAGGTGGAGAATCCCGGCACGGAGACCCTCCCCTTCTCCATCGGCGGGCATCCCGGCTTCAACTGCCCTATCGAAGAGGGCCAGGCGCGGGATACGTATTTCCTGGATTTCGGCAGGATAGACCAGATAATCAGCACCAAAATCAGCGAAAACGGCCTGGCCTTAAGCGACACCGACCGCTATGAGCTGACGGAGGGCAGGCTGGCGCTCACGGACCACCTCTTCGACCACGACGCGCTAGTCATCGAGGGCAACCAGACCCCCACCGTCTCCCTCTGCAGGCCGGACAAAAGCCCCTATGTAAAGGTCACCATGGACGCTCCCCTGTTCGGCGTATGGTCTCCCGCGGGCAGCCCCGTGGCGCCCTTCGTGTGCATAGAGCCCTGGCACGGCAGATGCGACAATGAGGAGTTCACAGGGACGCTGGAGGAGCGCGAGTGGGGCAACCAGATCGCTCCCGGCGAAGTCTGGACGGCTTCCTATACCATAGAGATTGCCTGAGCCGCCGGATGGTCTGAATACAGTCTATAACATAACGAAAAGGAGCATTCATCATGGACAAAATCACGGAAATCAGGAACCTGTGCCAGGAAAAGCAGATCCGCATGATCGATT
>CAMTBF010000443.1 GCA_947068385.1 uncultured Lachnospiraceae bacterium | reverse complement strand
AGGCTCATGATGAAGATGTTCCGAAAGACCCTGCAGGCCAAAAAGGACAAAACAGAGGACCAGCGGGAAATGCTGAGAATAATTTCCGCTTCCTATGACATATCGGACAGGAAATATATCCAGCCAATCCTGGAATGCCTGAGAAATTAGGCTCCCGGTCTTCGGGCGGGGCCTGCCTTATACCGCAGAACCCCGCCCTCTCTGAATCGGAAAGGTAAGCTCAATACTCCTTTCCGGGAATCATTTCAGCCCCGGCCCAGCCCCTCCGCCTCCGCAAGCCAAAGCTTCACGCTGGCATCCGAGGGCATGCGCAGATCCCCTCTGGGCGAAAGCGCCACGCTCCCCACCTTGGGCCCGTCCGGCAGGCAGGAGCGCTTGAACTGCTGGGCGAAGAACCTCCTGTAAAAGGTCTTCAGCCATTTCAGGATAATCCCGTCCTCATACAGCCCTTTGAACGCCAGCTTCGCCACCCGGTACACCTTGGCCGGGGAATAACCGCAGCGCAGCATATAGTACAGGAAGAAATCATGCAGCTCATAAGGCCCCACCAAGTCCTCCGTCCGCTGGGAGATCGCCCCGTCCACAGGCGGCAGAAGCTCCGGGCTCACCGGCGTGTCAAGCACGTCTCTCAGCACATCTTCCAGCGCTTTATCGTTACAGGTATCCGCATAATATTCCACCAGGTGCCGCACCAGGGTCTTCGGCACGCCCGCGTTCACCCCGTACATGGACATGTGGTCCCCATTGTAGGTGGCCCAGCCCAGAGCCAGCTCGGACATGTCCCCGGTTCCGATCACAAGGCCTCCCACACGGTTTGCGATGTCCATCAGCACCTGGGTTCGCTCCCTGGCCTGGCCGTTCTCATAGGTCACGTCATGATTGGCCATGTCCTGGCCGATGTCCCCAAAGTGCACCGTCACCGCCTCTTTGATGTCCACCTCCTCCAGCGTGGCCCCCAGCGTCCGGGCCAGCAGGCAGGCGTTCTCATAGGTCCTGTCCGTGGTGCCAAAGCAGGGCATGGTCACCGCCACGATTGCCCCTCTGTCCAGGCCCAGCATGTCGAATGTGCGCACGGTGACCAGCAGCGCCAACGTGGAATCCAGCCCGCCGGAGATGCCCAGCACCGCCGTCTTCGCCCCCGTATGCTCGTACCTCTTTTTCAGGCCATAGGACTGGATGGAAAGGATCTCCTCGCAGCGCCTCCTTCTCTTCTCCGCATCCCCCGGCACGAAAGGCAGGGCAGGGAAACTGCGCTGCAGATCCGTCTCCCCCACCTCCAGCCGGAAAGGCACCTTCACATAAGCGGCCTCCGGCTCCTTGCCGAAAGTCCCCATGCGCCGCCTGTCCGCCAGGAGCTTCCAGACATCGATGTCGCCGTAGAGGGTCTCGCAGGTGAACTTCTTCACCTGGGCCAGAATCGTGCCGTTCTCCGCAATCAGGTTATGCCCGCCGAACACCAGATCCTGGGTGGACTCCCCCTCCCCGGCGGAGGTGTACACATAGCCGCACAGCAGCCTAGCGCTGACGGATTTCACCAGAAGCTCCCGGTACTCGTCCTTGCCGATGGTCTCGTTGGAGGCGGAGAGGTTGGCGATGACAGTGGCCCCTTTCAGGGCATGGTTCACCGCCGGGGCGTCCGCCACCCACAGATCCTCGCATATCTCGCAGCCCACGGTAAGCCCATGGACAGTCTCGCAGGAAAACAGGATATTGGTGCCGAAAGGAACCGTTCTGCCCATGAAAGAAAAAGGCACAGGCTCCGCATTGCCCTCCGCGAAGTGCCGCCCCTCATAGAATTCCGCATAGGAGGGGATATTGGCCTTGGGGACCATCCCCAGAATCTCCCCGTTCCAGAGCACCGCGGCCACATTGTAGAGCCTGCCCTCCCGCTCCACGGGCAGCCCCACCATCACCAGGGCATCCTTCCCCCGGGTGCGTTCCGCGATGCGAATCAGCTGTGCGGAGGCCTCCCGCAGCAGGATTTCCTGCAAAAACAGATCCCCGCAGGTATAGCCCGTGATGCACAGCTCCGGGAACACGATGATCTTCGCGCCATTTCCGCAGGCCTCCTCCAGCCTCTCGCAGATGACCCCCGCATTGTAGGCCGGGTCGGCCACCCTGATTTTTGGCGTCACTGCCGCCACCTTGATGAATCCCTGCTCCATGCCATCCTCTCTTTCCCGTCCGTTTTTCCGTTTTCCGGCAGGCTTTTGTTAGCCTCCTCTAACCACAATCTTCCCCTGGCTGCCTTTCACTGCCTGCCGCGCCCACTGCCTTACGGCAGCCTGCTCCTCCGATAGATCCCCTTCAGCTCTTCCACGCTGAACCTGTAATGGGTATTGCAGAAGTGGCAGTTCACCTCCACCTCCTGGCCCTCGTCGATCATGTCCTGGATTTCCTTCTTCCCCAGGCTGATCAGCACCTTCTCGATCCGCTCCTTGCTGCAGTTGCAGGAAAAGGCCACGGGACAGGTGTCCGTCACCTGGCAGTCCAGCCCCTCCAGGATCCGCCCCAGCATCCGCTCCGGGGTGTCCCCCGCGTCCAACATGGCTGTCACGGAGGTGATCCCCGAAAGGTTGCGCTCCAGCCTGTCGATCGTGGCATCCTCCGCAAAGGGCATCAGCTGCACGATGAAGCCCCCGGCCTGCCTGACGGTATTGTCCCGCTCCATGAGCACTCCCAGCCCCACGGAGGAGGGCACCTGCTCGGAGGAGGCGAAATAATAGGTCAGATCCTCCGCGATCTCACTGGTCTGCAGTAAAGTCTGCCCAACATAGGGCTCCTTTAAACCCATGTCCCTGATGACGGAAAGCGTCCCCTGTCCCACAGCCCCCGCCACGTCCAGCTTGCCCAGGGCATTGGCTGGGAGGATCACGTCGGCCACATTGGCGTAGCCCTTCACGCCGCCTTTGGAATCCGCCGTCACAAGCAGCCCCTGCACAGGGCCGTCCCCCTTGATCTGCAGGGTCACCAGATCCTCCTCCCCTTTCTGCATGCTGCCCATCATGGCTCCCGCGCTCAGGAGCCGCCCCAGGGCCGCCGTCACCACCGGGCTTGTATTGTGAGCCTGTCTTGCTGTCTCCACTGTCGCCTTCGTGGTACAGGCAAAGGCCCTTATCTGCGCCCCCGCGGCGGTAGCACGTACCAAATAATCTGCCATTTCACACCTCGTCTTCTATCGGAATCCCCTGTATACGGATCCGCATTTCCCTTCCTGCTGCGCCACCTCAGGAGCCCTTTGTCTCCGGCGCCTTGGCCACCAGGTAGATTCGCTGGCTCTCAGGCCCCACAGCCTCCCCTGTGTCCACGTCCCTGGCCTCCACCACATCCATGCCCGCCCGCTCTATCAGGCTCCGCATCTGCTCCAGGGTATAGCCCCTCTGGTAATGGGTCTCCTGGAAGCGCCGAAACAGCTCCCCCTCCTCCCGGACGAAGACGGTCAGGTCGTATTCATTGATCCCCTCTTCCACGTCATAGAAGTTGTCCCAGATGAAGCTGCAGTCCTCTTTGGTTTCCGTGATGGTGGCGTCGCCGATGACTTCCCTGTACTTGTAGTCCGTATTGAAGTCAAAGAGGAACACGCCGCCGGATAGAGGATTTTATCAAAGACCAGTCCGCAAGGAACCG
>CAMTBF010000442.1 GCA_947068385.1 uncultured Lachnospiraceae bacterium | reverse complement strand
TGCTGTGCCTGGTGGGCTCCTACCGGAACCTGACCTTCCTGCCGGTGGTCATCGGGAACACGGTCATCGGCATCCTGCAGGAGCTGCGGGCCAAGCGGATCCTGGACAGGATGAACATGCTGAACGCCCCTCACGCGATGGCGGTGCGGGACGGCGTACAGTCCAGGCTTCCCTCGGAGGAGCTGGTCCGTGACGATGTGGTGGTGCTCTGCGCCGGGGACCAGATCTGCGCCGACGCGAAGGTCCTGGAGGGAAGCGTCTCCGTAAACGAATCCCTCCTCACGGGGGAGGCGGACGAGATCCGGAAAGACCCGGGCAGCGCCCTCCTCTCGGGCAGCTTCGTGGTGGCGGGGCGGTGCCTGGCCAGGCTGGAGCGCGTGGGGGAGGCCTCCTATATCTCCAAGCTCACCGCCCAGGCCAAGGCCATGGGCGGCGGCGAGCAGTCCGAGATGGTCCGTTCCATCAACCAACTGGTGAAGTGGGTCGGCATCCTGATCATTCCGGTGGGAGCCATCCTGTTCTCCCAGGCCTATTTCATGAACGGGGAGACCATCCGCACCAGCATCGTGTCCATGATAGCGGCCCTCATCGGCATGATCCCCGAGGGCCTGTATCTGCTGACCACGGCGGCCCTGGCCCTGAGCACCGTCCGCCTGGCAGAGCAGAAAGTCCTGCTCCACGACATGAAGAGCATCGAGGCCCTGGCCCGGGTGGACGTGCTGTGCGTGGACAAGACCGGCACCATCACCCAGCCCGGGATGGAGGTGGTGGAAGTCCTGCCCCGGGGCACGGGACAGGATTTGGAGCGGCTGCTCGCGGACTACGCCGAGGCCATAGAGGACAACAATGCCACTATGGAGGCCATCAGGGCGTATACAGCGGCGCTTTCCGGGAAAGAGCCTTCTGAGGGGGAAATTAGCCGCGAAGAGAATGGGAAAGCCTGCGCACAGACACGCGCTCCCCTGTCCACCCTCCCCTTTTCCTCCTCCAGAAAATACAGCGCCGTGCGGTTCCCGGACGGGGAATACGTGCTGGGCGCACCGGAATTCGTGATGCGGGAGGATTATGGCTCTATATCTGAAGAAATCACACCGTATCTGAAAAAAGGCTACCGAGTGCTGGTCATCGGGCTCTGTGAGGAAGCGGCATCGGATGGCACGCTGTCAGCGGGCGCGCCGGAACCGGAGCATGAGGACGCCCCGGCAGACGGTCTCTCCGGGAAAGTCCGTCCCCTGGGCTACGTCATCCTCTCCAACCCCATCCGGGAAAATGCCGTGGAGGCCTTCGCCTACTTTAAGGAGCAGGGCGTGGACGTAAAGGTCATCTCCGGGGACAATCCCGAGACCGTCTCCGAGGTGGCAAGGCGCGCCGGCATAGAGGGCGCGGAAAGATTCGTGGATGCGGGAACCCTGGAGTCGGAGGAGAGCTTAAGCGCAGCGGCCAGTCAGTACACAGTCTTTGGCCGGGTGACGCCGAAGCAGAAGCAGCTCCTGGTGCAGGCCCTGCAGAAGTCCGGCCACACCGTGGCCATGACCGGGGACGGCGTCAACGACATCCTGGCCATGAAGGACGCGGACTGCAGCGTGGCCATGGCTTCCGGCAGCGAGGCGGCCACCCAGGCGGCACAGGTGGTGCTGCTGGATTCCGACTTCGCCCATATGCCCAGCGTGGTGTGGGAGGGGCGGCGGGTGGTGAACAATATCCAGCGCTCCGCCAGCCTGTTTCTGGTGAAGAACATCTTCTCCCTGCTGCTGGCCCTGTTCTCCGCCGTGCTGGCCATCACCTACCCCTTAGAACCCTCCCAGGTATCGCTGATCGGCATGTTCACTATCGGGCTCCCCGGGTTTCTGCTGGCCCTGGAGCCCAACCGCGAGCGGATCCAGGGGCATTTCATCCGAAACGTGCTGCTCAAGGCCCTGCCAGCCGGGCTGACGGACGTGGTGGCGGTGGGCGCCCTGGTGATCTGCGGCCAGGCCTTCTCCCTGCCCAAGGAGGACATCGCCACCGCCTCCACCTTGCTGCTGGCCGTGGTGGGCTTCATGATCCTTGGCAAGATCAGCTATCCCTTCAACCGCATGAAATGGGGAATCCTTTTGCTGAATATGTTCTGCCTGGTCTTTTCCGGCTTCTTCCTGAACGGATTGTTCGCCATGAGCGCCATGTCGCGAATCTGTATCCTGCTGTTGGTGGTGTTCGCCTTTGCCGCGGAGTCCCTGTTCCGCTACCTGTCTCTGATGGTGGAGAGGGCAAGCGGAACAGACTTACGCGCAAAGCTGAAAAAGGCTCTCTCGGTATTTCTGCTGAAGCCATAATCGGCTATGTCTGCGGGGCATGGCGAAGGCCGCCACGGAGACGGGAATCTCTCCCCTCCTCCGGGCGGCCTGGAAAAATCCTGACAGTCGCGTCATCTCACTGGCTTATCACAGCGGCAACAGTGCCGTGGTCACAGTGCCGTGTCATGTCTCACATCTCCACCAGTTCATACTCCCTGCTGCCGATGCCAAGCTTCTCCGCGGCCTCCACGGTGTGGACGCCGTTCCTGGACTCGATGCGCTCCAGCAGATGGTCCCTGCCCGGGTCGTCGGATGCGTACACCAGGTCAAGGCAGGCCTGATCCAGGGCCACCGGATCCGTGCTGGCCAATATGCCGATGTCCCCCATGGCAGGGTCTTCCGCCACGGCGCAGCAGTCGCAGTCCACGGACATGTTCTTCATCACGTTGATGAAGACGATTTTGTCTCCATAATAGTCTACAATGGACTTGCTGGCGTCCGCCATGGATTCCAGGAAGGAGTCGTGGTCGGAGTTCCAGAAGTTATCCGTGTCCCCCACGCCGTGGATATAGGCCTTGCCATAGGACGATGCCAGGCCGATGGAGATGTTCTTCAAGGCACCGCCAAATCCCCCCATGGGATGGCCCTTGAAATGGGACAGCACCAGCATGGAGTCGTAGTTCTTCATATGGTCGCCCACGAAGTTCTTCTTGATCTTCAGGCCATCGGGTATGGCCAGCTCCAGCTCCCCTTCCTCGTCCAGGATGTCCACAGGGGCTATGTCCGTCCAGCCGTGGAGCTTCATGGTGTTCTTATGCGCCTCAGTAGTGTTGCGCGCGCCCTCGTAGGCCGTGTTGCACTCCACGATGGTGCCCTTCACCCGGTCCACCGCGGGCTTCATGAAGTCCGGGCGCAGGAAGTTCTGGTTCCCCACCTCGCCGGAGTGGAGCTTCACCGCCACCTTTCCCGGCAGCTCCACGCCCAGGGCCTCATACATGCGCACCATGGCCTGGGGGGTGATTTCCCTGGTAAAATAGACCTTTGCTTTTCCCATAACTGTACCAACCTTTCTCTCAATCTTATCGCCCCTGTCCATTCCCTTCCGGGCAGGATGCGGGGCCTCGGGACAGACGGGTTCTTTGCCTTCCCCTGTCCACATGACGCCATTGTATCACAACAGCTTATCCGCAACAAGCCTGAATTTTTATCTCCTCTATTCTCATTTTTTAGTTGCCTTTCCCTCCGAAATATGCTAGACTCTATCCAAAGCATTGTTTCAAATTCGGTATGGCCGTTAGGGCTGCATACTTGTCAAATAATAAGTTTTTCATTCTATCAGGGAAATTCATGCTTTTATT
>CAMTBF010000441.1 GCA_947068385.1 uncultured Lachnospiraceae bacterium | reverse complement strand
GGGGAAGGAGGCCGCCCTGCTGGAGGCCGGGGCCGGGCTGGCGGCGTACTGCGCCATTGTGGGAACGCTCCATCCGGCCATTCTGGCATTCCTGGGGCTGTTCTTCCTGATCGAGATGGCTGCCGGCATCCGGATAGAGGAGAAGAAGCAGGGCTATAAGGAAGAACGGGCCAGGGCCGACAGGCGGCTGAACTATATCGCCTACGGCACCAGGGGCATGAAGGAGGCAAAGGATATCCGCATCTTCTCCATGAGCGGCATGCTGAAGGAGATCACGGAGGAGGTAATCCGGGGCAAGACCGCGGTGGAGGCGAAGGTGCAGAGATGGCAGTTCCTCCGCGGAGGGATCACGGCCCTGCTGATTTTCGTCAGGAACGGGCTAGCCTGCCTGTTCCTGATAGAGCGGTATCTGGAGGGCGGCATGAGCGTCGGGGACTTCTCCCTGTATTTCGGCGCGGTCGTGGGAATCGGGATGTGGCTGACGGAGCTGTCTGGGGCGGTGTCCGGCTTCCGGGAGGCTGAAAATTATGTGCGGGATTTCCACGGGTTCCTGGCGCTGCCGGAGGAGGAAGGAGAGGGCGCTGGCAGGACTGAGCCGGGGAAGCCCTCCGAAACCGGGAAAGCCGTGTCTTTCGTGTGGGAGGACGTCTCCTTTTCCTATCGGAGCCGGGAGGACGGGGAGGAGCGGGAGAGGCCCATATTCCGGAACCTGAACCTTACGATCCGGGCCGGGGAGCGGCTGGCCGTGGTGGGGAGAAACGGAGCGGGGAAGTCCACTCTGGTTAAGCTCCTGTGCGGCCTGCTGGAGCCGGACCGGGGGCGGATCCTCATGGACGGCCGGGACATCAGGACGGTTCCAAGGGCGGAACTGTACGGGCATTTTTCCGCGGTATTCCAGCATTCCCGGATACTTCCCGTGAGCGTGGCGCAGAACGTGATGCTGGACGTGCGGGAGCGGGAGGACAGAGAGGCCATGTGGGAGGCCATCCGGGCAGCAGGGCTGGAGGGAAAGGTGAAGTCCCTGCCCGCCAGGGAGGAGACCTGCCTGGTGGGCCAGGTCTCCGAAGAGGGCACGGGGCTTTCCGGCGGGCAGGAGCAGCGGCTGCTGCTGGCCAGGGCGCTGTACAAGGACGCCCCGGTGCTTTTGCTGGACGAGCCCACGGCGGCCCTGGACCCTATAGCGGAGAACGAGATTTATGAGAAATACGGGGAGCTGACGGCGGGGAAGACTTCCGTCTTCGTCTCCCACAGGCTGGCCTCCACCAGGTTCTGCGACAGGATCCTATTTATAGAGGAGGGCAGAATCGTGGAGAGCGGCAGCCATCAGGAGCTGATGGACAGGAACGGAAAATACGCGGACATGTTCCGGGTGCAGAGCCGGTATTACAGGGAGCGGGAGCAGGCTGCGACGGCTGAACGGGGCTTGGAGGGCACGCTTATTATGGAAAGGAAAGAGGGTGCCGGGGCGGCAGATTATGGAAAGCAGGAAGGGGGAGAGGACAGATGAGGAAGAACGGAAGGACATTCAGGCAGGACATGGGGATCATCCGCCGGGGCATCCGGGAGTTCGGGCGCATCCTGCCGGGGCAGATGGGGCATGTGATGGTCAGGAGCATATTGATGGCCGGGATACCGTTCCTGGAGACGGCGGTGACGGCGGTTCTGCTGGACGGGCTCACCGGAAGCCTTGACAGGGGCAGGCTGTTCCTGTATGCCATCCTGGGGGCGGGACTGACACTGGCGCTGTCCCTGTGGAGGAATTACGAGGACTGCCGCATCGAGACAGGGTATCAGAGGCTGTTCGCCTCCCATGAGATCGGCCTGACAGGCAAGGCCTATGCCCTGCCCTACGAGCTGCTGGAGCGGGAGAGCACCAGGCAGCTGCGGGATCAGGTGTCCGGTGCGATTAGCCTGTCCGGAGCAGGGATGGCCAGCCTGTACTGGGACATGGACGTGGTGTGGACGAATCTCTGCACCGCGGGGATGGGAGCCGTGATACTGGGCACGTCTCTGGCCGGGATGGTGTCCGCGGACAGGGCAGGCGGAGGCGTTGGCATGGCGGCTGTGATTTTGGGCCTGGCGGCGCTGGTGGCGTCCCTCTCCTTTGTGGCCTGCCGGATGACGGGGAAGCGCTTTGACGTGACCTTTGAGCTGTTCCTGAAAGGGGCCCGGTATGCCAGGTACGG
Source organism: uncultured Lachnospiraceae bacterium (assembly GCA_947068385.1). Lineage (GTDB taxonomy): Bacteria > Bacillota > Clostridia > Lachnospirales > Lachnospiraceae > Acetatifactor. The sequence goes on along the minus strand of CAMTBF010000441.1, from coordinate 1,445 downwards.
GGATTATTACCATATGAATTATCTGCCGGACGAGGACGCGGCCATGGACGCCAGGATCTACAGCCAGGAGCGGATGGTCTTGGACCAGTGCCAGTCCAGGTGCTATGAGCGGCTGGCGGAGGGGAAGGAGCGGGAGTGCAATGCCGCAAGCCGGTACGACGGCGTCAAGCTGGGCTGCTCCGTTGTCTGCGGCTGCGCGGTGTACCTTGCCGTGGGGCGGGGGGCCATGGAGGGCGCCGTGGGCTGCGGCAGCGTCATTCTGCTGTACGGCGCGGTGACGCGGCTGATCGAGGCGGCGGCCAGGCTGGCGGAGATCCTGACGGATCTGCGGAACAACAACGAGCATCTGCTGCGGTATTTCCGGTATATGGATCTGCCAGAGGCCCGGGAAGGGCTGGAGGCAGGGAAGGAGCCGGAGTGCCGGGCGGAGACGGGAGGTTCGGACGCGGGGAGGGAGCAGGAAGCCGCGGAGGGGAATTATGATATCGTTTTCCAAAATGTCAGTTTCCGGTATCCCGACAGTGAGACATATGCGCTGAAGAACGTGAACCTGCGGCTGGGGGCGAAGGAGAAGACCGTCATCGTGGGAGAGAACGGCTCGGGGAAGACTACGCTGGTCAAGCTGCTGTGCAGGCTGTACCGCCCCGCTTCGGGCCGCATCCTGCTGGGCGGCCGGGATATCTGGGACTACGATTACGAGGAATACATGGGATATCTGGCGGCGGTGTTCCAGGACTTCTCCCTGTTCGCCTTTTCCCTGGCGGAGAATGTGGCCGGGACGCGGGCATACGATGGGGAGCGGGTGTTGGAGGCCCTGGAGAAAGCCGGGCTTTCGGGGCTGACCGCCGGGTATCCCAAGGGGATTCGGCAGCCCCTGTTCCACGACTTCGACGAGGAGGGCGTGGACGTCTCCGGCGGGGAGGCCCAGAAGCTGGCCATCGCCAGGGCCGTCTACAAGGACGCGCCGTTCATGGTGCTGGACGAGCCCACCGCCGCGCTGGATCCTTACGCGGAGTATGAGGTGTACCGGAACTTCGGCAGGCTGGCGGCGGGCAGGACGGTGGTGTTCGTCAGCCACAGGCTGTCCTCCTGCCGGATGTGCGACAGGATAGTCGTCATGGAGGCGGGAGAGGCGGTACAGGCCGGAACCCATGAGGAGCTGCTGGCGGACAGGGACGGGAAGTACAGCCGGCTGTGGAACGCCCAGGCGAAGTATTACAATTGAATTACGCCTGACTCCGGCGGGCAGACTTTGCCCACCGAGCAAAGAGCCAGGCAGACGTGCAGGCATGTGTGAGAAAGTCACAGAGTATGGCCATGCCAATGCCGTGAAGGTTATCCCTGCTGTTTGCGGCAGGGGTAATTTTTTAGATGTACATGGCGGGGGATTTCTGGTAGACTGGTAGGAGAGGGCATATCCAATGAGGCCAAAGGGAAGCGGGCCG
>CAMTBF010000440.1 GCA_947068385.1 uncultured Lachnospiraceae bacterium | reverse complement strand
TAAAGGGCTTTGAAATCTGCGTGAAAAAGCCCGTCCTCTTGCGCTCATGACATTCTATAATCTACTGAACGGCGAGGAGGACAGGCAGGATATCCTGGCCGCGCTTAGAAGTCTGGCCCATCCTTACGCGCTGACTAGGGAAGAGCTGCTCACATGCGCAAAGCGGGTCTGCGACATGGTGCGGAAGCTGCGGATCGCTGCGGACGGTTTTTCCGGGCCTCAATCCTCATTGACATAAATATGAACACGGCTCTGGATGATCTCCGCCGCTTCCAGGGCCGTCTTCTGTCCCTGATAATAGCCTTCCGCCTCTTCGCCTATGATGCCCAGCACTTCTCCGGCTTCGGCAAAGGACACCGGCCTTGCCGCCTCTATCAGGCGAAGCGTCAGCTCCACCTCTTCCCGGGTGGGGATATGGTATTCATACTCCCAATCGGCGTAGGAAATCGCCATGCCCGCGCCGGAAGAGTCCGGCTTTACGGCATCCGCGGCCTTTTCCGCCAGGATATCCTTCCGGGTGGGGAAAAAGGAGGAGGAGCCGTCCTCAGAGGCCAGGAAGCTTTCCAGAAAAGCCCAGGCACCCTCTCTGCACTCGGACTTCGCCGTGATGGCATAGGCCCCATAGGGGATGAGCATGCATCCGGCGCTGCCGTCGGCAGAGGGGAAGCCGATGCAGCTGCCCTCATTGTCAAAGATTGCCATAGGCAGCTGAACGGAAGTAAAATCCGAAATGTCCTCTACCAGGAGAAGCACTTCCCCGTTCCGGATTCGGACAGGCGTGGACGACCGCTCAGGGCTTTGCTGCGCCTCATCAGGAAAACGGCCCACGAATTCCAGGAGCCTTAGGAAAGCCGCGGAATCGAAAAAGCATTCCCCGGAAGACCAGTCGATAAAGGCATCCTCATTGTAGCTCATCAGATACCGCATCATCTCGCCCCTGGACACATTGTCGAAAAGCTCCGCCTGGGGATGGGCGTCCGCGTAGGCCATCAGCTCGTCCAGAGTCCAACCGAAGCTCTCCCCTACTTCCCCGCGCCATCCGAACACCGTCTTCATGGAAAAGTATGACGGAATCGTAATCAATCTGCCATTTACAGTATAGGCATCCAGGAGGTTGTCCAGGAAGTCGGAGCGGTCCAGGCTGCCGCTGGGTTCCAGATATTCATTCAAATCCACGAAAAGCCCCTTGGCAGCCAGGGCCTTTAAGTCAAGGTCGGCAATGTCCAGGATGTCGGGGCAGTCCTCGGAGAGGATATCCGCGTTCAGCCGGGCAATGGCATCCGCCTGGTCATGGGTCTCGGGATCCAGATACTCCCTGATCTGCACACGGTATCTGCCGTTTCCCCGGTTGAATGCCGTCACCGCGTTTCGCAGGGTGGAATTGCTGTAGAGGGTGCCCAGGACGATGGGCTCCTTTCGCGCTGCCTGGGAGCCGTCCGCCTTTTTCAGCAAAGCCAACTCACAGCTGCCGGTGGACAAATCCCTCATGACCGCCAGGATTGTGCCTGCTTCCGGCACATGGACGGCCGTCACATAGGAGCCGTTGATGCCCTGGTCCAGCCAGTCGAACAGGGCCTGGCCCCTCTGAGCCGTCAAATCATAAGCGTGGGCGGATGTCCTGTCATAGGACAGGAGGCTGTTCTCCATGCCGGGAACCAGAACGGAACTGTCCCCTTTCGGGAAATCGGGATACACAGTCCCCATTTTCCCATTGTCGAACTCGATTTCGGCCAGGAAAGAATCGTCCCCGTCCGGGCTGTCGTCATGGCAGCGGGCATACATCATGCCATTCCCTGCGCGTCCCATGGCGCTGATCCTGGCCGCGTCAGGATAGACAGCGCCTCTGTAAACGCCCTCTGAGGTATACAGCCAGATGCAGGGGCTGCCGGAAGCTCTGCCCGCTATGTATGCGCGCCCCTGGCCGTCCACCGCCAGCAGGTCTGGGCTGTCTGTCTCCCCGGAGATGTCCGCATCGTACAACAGGCTCCCCTCTGCATCAAATTTGCATAGATGGGGCGTGGAACCGGCACCTTCCGTCACATAGGCCATGAGATAGAAGCAGCCGTCCCCGTCCATGGCAAAGAGGGTGGTGACGAACCTGTCCTTACCGTCCGGCCAGCGCAGAGGAATGTCGGGCAGGGGGCCGCCTGCCGGGGAGCCGCCATCCAGCGAGCCGTCCGCCAGGGAATAACCGCTCAGCCGGTAGCAAAACCCATTTCCCTGCCGCTGAGAGGAGATATAGTAAAAGGCATCCCCAAAGAACTCTATGCTGCTGTAAGCATCCTTATCCAGCTCGATAGGCAGGAATTCCGGAACCCATACCTGGCCGCCGCTGTCCCCAATGCCGCCGCCCCTGCCGCAGGATGCGGTGAAAAGCAGCAAGAATAAGGCAATCAGCCCAATCCGGAACCGCTCCGCTATCTGTGTCTTTCCCTCTGATCTGTTCTCCATCTCTTTCCCTCCGGTGAGTTTTTGCAGCGCCTGTTGGAACCGGCGCTGTGGACAATCTGTCCTAGGAACTGTACAAACCGTTCCTTATGCCGGAATGATACCATGGAAATCTCAGATCTTTCTCAAATATATCTCAATATATCCCAAATCCATTTCAAATTTTTCCCGTAAATACTTTCTGGAAGCAGGCCATTTTCACAGTGACCCGTGCGCCGCCCGCCTCGCCATTGGCCAACTGCAGCCTGCCGCCCAGCTTCCCGGCCAGTAGGCTGCAGATATACAGCCCCAGGCCGAAATGGGACGAGGACGCGGGCTTTCCCCTGTCCCCTCTGTAGTAAGGGGCAAAGGCATTCTGCAGGTCTTTCGGCGTAAACCCCACGCCGTCGTCCGCCACCTGGAGAACCAGAAAGTCCTGCTCCCTGTAAAGCCGGACACGGATGCGCTCCCTTGCGTAACGGGCAGCGTTGGAGAGGAGGTTCTCATAAATCTGGGAGAAGGCCTCCCTGTCCATCCACAATTCCTGCTCCTGCAGCTCGAAGCGGATTGCGGTCTCCACGCCTTTTGCGCCACCCATGGCTGCCTTTTCCCGGGGAAAGAGGGATGCGGCGGTCTCTTCCAGCAGCTCTTCCAAGGCTTTCGCCGAAACCGCCCTCAGGCAGGGGGCGTAGTCCTCCAGCCTGCGCAGGGAATTCATGGTGTCCAGATAGGAATTCATGCGCGTGACCTGATTGGAGATGGCCTGAAGGTCGGAGAGGATTTCCGGATCGGCATCCTGCTGGCCGGCCGTCAGGGTATCCAGGAGAAGGTCCGTGTGCCCCTGCAGCACGGTGAGGGGCGTGCGCAGGTCGTGGGCGAAGGCTGCGTTCAGCCGTTTGCGCTCCTCTACGGCATTCCACATCTTCCGGTTGTTCTGCTCCAGCTCCCCGCGCATGGACTCAAAGGCCTGACAGAGCCTGCCCAGCTCGTCCGTGCCTTGATAGTCAATCTGGAAGTTCAGGTCATTCTCGGCGATCTTCCGGGCGGCCTGGTTCAGGATCTGGAGAGGCTTCTTCATTTTCCAGAGGTAGAAGACCAGGGAAAACAGGCAGAGGCAGAGGGAATACCAGAGAATGGCCGCCATATTGTCCAGGCTCTCATAGAAGTCGTACTTTTTCCGCTCCTCCTCGGGCAGCAAGGCTTCCT
>CAMTBF010000439.1 GCA_947068385.1 uncultured Lachnospiraceae bacterium | reverse complement strand
GTCTTCATCATCATAATCATCATCTAGATCAACATCTTCTGGAGATAATTATCCTGATAAAAAATGTCCTCTTTTGTCCGTTCATTTTTGCATGATGAGCATCACGCAGAGGGAGAAGAGCATTGCCAGATACAATGCCTGCCTTGTATAATGGAATCGAAAGAGGCACCAGGGATTCCCGCGGGGAGCAATCTAAACTGCCTGAGGCATGAGGGGAATCGAGGTTGAAAGTAAGCGTATGACTATCTGAACCGTTTTCGCATGAACGGCAGGAGGGACAGGAATGACTGCGAAATAGCGGCCATATTGACCCCGGAGCTGGGGAGGGAGGAAATCCATCAGCCTGCTGAGATGGCATGACCTGTATAAATGCGGCTCGTCAATCCTTATCGAAGAGGACATTTAACATTTTGACAGGTACAAAAAACAAATGAATGTGGCGATCCCGCAGCTTTTCCGTGTATAATGGATTTCAGATGACAGGGCAGGGTGAAAGGTCGCTGGCACAGGATGGCCAGAAGGCACGAAGCGGCAGGCGCAAGGCCGACAGGACAAGAGCGGCGCGGGCTGCGACAGACATATAATGAATGACAGCGCAGGGATGCAGAAAACTGCAGGGCGCGGAACGGAGGCAACATGAAGAACGAGATTTTGAAACGGTTTGAGGAAGTATTCGGAGGCGGCGAGGGCGTGAAGGCCTATTTCGCGCCGGGCAGGGTGAACCTGATCGGAGAACATACCGACTATAACGGCGGGCATGTGTTCCCCTGCGCCCTGACCATCGGCACCTACGGCGCGGCCAGGAGGCGGGAGGACAACAAGCTGCGCTTCTACTCCATGAATTTCGAGAAGCTGGGCATCATCGAGTCCTCTTTAGATGAACTGGTGCCCGCCAAGGAGGCCGGCTGGACCAACTATCCCAAGGGGGTCATGTGGGCCTTCGGCGAGAAGGGCATGAAGGTGCCCTGCGGCATGGATCTGATGCTGTACGGGAATATCCCCAACGGCTCCGGCCTGTCCTCCTCCGCGTCCGTGGAGGTGCTCACCGGGTACATCCTGCGGGACTTCTTCGGCTTCGATGTGACGAACCAGGATCTGGCCCTGATCGGACAGTATGCGGAGAACAATTACAACAAGGTGAACTGCGGCATCATGGATCAGTTCGCCATCGCCATGGGAAAGAAAGACAATGCCATCTTCCTGGACACGGCGGATTTGAGCTTTGAGTACGCGCCCATCGTGCTGGAGGGGGCGAAGATCGTCATCGCCAGCAGCAACAAGAAGCGGGGCCTTGGGGACTCCAAGTACAACGAGCGCCGCAGCGAGTGCGAGACGGCTCTGGCGGAGCTGCAGCAGGTGGTAAAAATCAATGGCCTGGGCGACTTGGACGAGGAGACGTTTGAAAAGTATCAGTCTGCCATCAAGGACGACGTGCGCAGGAAGCGGGCGAAGCACGCGGTGTACGAGAACCAGCGGACAATCCGTGCGGTAGCGGCGCTGAAGGCCAATGACGTAGCCCTGTTCGGACAGCTGATGAACGCCTCCCATGTGTCCCTGCGGGACGACTACGAGGTGACCGGCATCGAACTGGACACTTTGGTGGAAGAGGCCTGGAAGGTGGAAGGCGTCATCGGCTCCCGGATGACCGGCGCGGGCTTCGGCGGCTGCACCGTCAGCATCGTGAAGGACGAGGCCATCGATACCTTTATCGAAAAGGTGGGCAAGGCCTATCGGGAGAAGATTGGCTATGCGGCGGACTTCTATGTGGTGGAAGTGGGCAATGGCCCTGTGTCGCTGTAGAGGAATGTATAAAACCCCGAGCAGGAAAGGGGATATGCGCGGCTTCCGGATGTTTGCCGAAAAGGAATGGTTCTGCATCATGCAGAAAAAGCTGTGAGTGGGTCAGGGATTTTAGCATATGGCGGAAAGGATGTAGGAGGGATGGAGAGAATAGGAACTGATATCAGGAAACTGGTGTCCTACGGAATCAGGACAGGACTGGTTCCCAAAGAGGACGAGATTTTCACCATAAATAGATTATTGGAGCTGTTCGGGCTGGAGGAGATAGCGGAGCCGGAAGAGGGCGAAGATGGGAAATGCGGCGGGGCTCCCCAGGAGGAGGCTGCCAGGGATCAGGCCAGAGAGGCCGCGCTTGCCGGGGAGCTGGAGGAGATCCTGAACCGCATGTGCGACTACGCCTACGAGAACGGCCTCATCGTGGAGGACGGCGTGGTGTACCGCGACCTCTTCGACACCAAGATCATGAGCATGCTGATGCCCAGGCCCAGCGAGGTCATCCGCAGGTTCCGGGAGCTGTACGAGACCGAATCCCCCAGGGCGGCCACGGATTATTACTACAAGCTCAGCCAGGACTCCGACTACATCCGCAGATATCGCATCGCAAAGGACATGAAATGGATAGCGCCCACCAGGTACGGCGACCTGGACATCACCATCAACCTGTCCAAGCCGGAGAAGGATCCCAAGGCCATCGCAGCCGCCCGGAACGCCAAGCAGTCCGGCTACCCCAAGTGCCTGCTCTGCCGGGAGAACGAGGGCTACGCGGGCCGGGTGAACCATCCCGCCAGGCAGAACCACCGCATCATCCCCGTGACCATCAATGGCAGCCAGTGGGGCTTCCAGTATTCGCCCTATGTGTACTACAACGAGCACTGCATCGTGTTCAACTATCAGCATGTGCCCATGAAGATAGACCATGCCGCGTTCTGCAAGTTGTTCGACTTCGTGAAGCAGTTCCCCCACTATTTCGTGGGCTCCAACGCGGATCTCCCTATCGTGGGCGGCTCCATCTTAAGCCACGACCATTTCCAAGGCGGCCATTACGAGTTCGCCATGGCTAAGGCCCCGGTGGAGAGGAGCTTCACGGTAAAGGGCTTCGAGGATGTGGCCGCGGGCGTGGTGAACTGGCCCATGTCCGTCATCCGCCTGAACGGCTCGGACAGCGACAGAATCATCGCCCTGGCGGATCGGATCCTGGAGAAATGGCGGGAGTATACGGATGAAAGCGCATTTGTATACGCTTATACGGATGGAGAGCCCCACAACACCATCACCCCCATCGCCAGGAAGCGGGGGGAGAACTTCGAGCTTGACCTGGTGCTGCGCAACAACATCACCACCGAGGAGCATCCCCTGGGAGTCTACCATCCCCACGCCAGGCTCCACCACATCAAGAAGGAGAACATCGGCCTCATCGAGGTCATGGGACTGGCCGTGCTGCCTGCCCGCCTGAAGGGGGAGATGGCGCAGTTAAAGGAGGCCATCCTCACCGGAGCAGATTTCCGTGGGGACGAGGTGCTGGCCAAGCACGCGGACTGGGTGGAGGAATTCGCGCCTAAGTACGAGAAGATAGACGCCTCCAATATCGACGGCATCATCGAGAAGGAGATCGGCCTGGTGTTCATGGAAGTGCTGGAGGACGCCGGGGTGTACAAGAGAATGCCGGAAGGACAGGCGGCCTTCGACAGATTTCTGCAGAGCTTATAAAAAATTTCCATAAATCACCGGAGAATGCCGTGCTGGCATATCCTTAAAAACCATGAGCTGATTCTGGGATTGGCTCATGGTTTTTTATAAAAATACATAAGGTGGAAAGCCGTAGGAGAATATGCTACACTATA
>CAMTBF010000438.1 GCA_947068385.1 uncultured Lachnospiraceae bacterium | reverse complement strand
CGACGCTCTTCCGATCTAGGAAATGCTAAAGGATATCAGCCTGGTAAAGATGCAGGAATTTAGGCTATAAGGATTGACCGTGCATCGTTCCTGGCCGGTAGGCAAATGAAAATGACATCATGAACGACCATCAGGGGACTGCCGCAGAATTTACCTTGCGGCAGTCTTTTGATGAGCCTGACGGAGAAGGAGCATGTCCGTAATAATTACGAACCCGCTGACAGGAGCCTGCTATACTATTTCCTGTAAGAAAAAACAAAAAAGAAACGGAGGAATGTCAACATGAGTGATTTTATTATGTGGTTCGTACTGTTTGCCATCATCTACTGGTTCTTCACAAGACACGACCGCAAAGACCGGGAACGGTGGCCCAACCTGATGAGCACCGAAGATTACTTTCGCAAAAAAGGAACCCCCACAATGAAAAAATGCGCAAACATAATGCGCAAAAGGCGGAAAAAGGCGAGGACTGACAAACGCATAGCAGAAGAGCTTGACAGAGAAGATGACATATCATGGAGAGCAAGGATGGAGGCGGATAAACAGGGGGAAGTGGACCGCATGAGGAGTACAATGAACGACATGGAAAGGAAAATCAAAGACCTGGAATTCGAGAACATGAGGAACCGTCGTTATTGACGAAAGCCGAGCTGCCGCAGGCTTTACCATGCGGCTGAGCCTGCTATACTATTCTCTGTAAGGCACGCACCTTGACATGAACTTCACAATGGCCGTCCGAAGGGATACCTCCCCGGAGAAATACGCATTGGCATGGTTTGAAAAAGCCGCCGCACAGGGCCACGTCGCCGCGCAGGAGCATTTAGACGACATGCAAAAGTACAAGATGACGCAGTCCCGTTACGATGAGCTGCAGAAGGAACTGGACTGCTGCAGACCACAGCCGATGGTTTGGGCGGCTGGAAATGTCGATATACTGGCTTGAGAGTTTCCAAGACTACACATCAATATCAGGAGGTATCTATCATGAAAAAGAATCTGCTTGTTTATCCCGTATCAGCACTGTTGGCTGCCAGCCTGCTCGCGGGAGCTGCCATGCCCGTCCAGGCTGCTCCCGGCAGGACTGCTTCCGCCGCCAGCGCCGCCAATCCCACAGCCAGCCCCCAGCCAGAAGCCCTGGCTGCTTCCCCGGACATGGATGCCATCGCCGGGCTGGGCGAGCTCCGGGCCGGGGTCGAGGAGGAATATTATACCCACAGCGAGGCCTTTGTGGTGGATGTGGAGAATGGGCACAATCCCTACGATGTGGAGTGGGACTACAGCGAGCTGTACGATGCCTATGTCGAGGAAGCCGACTGGTCCCTGGTGTTCGATGCGGATTTCTATATGGAATCCTTCCCGGCCCTTGCATTTTTGTACCAATATGACGAAGAGCTCCTGCTGGAGCATTTCCAGACCGTGGGCATCCATGAAGGCCGCCAGGGAAGCAAGGCCTTCAACGTGGCCGCCTATCAGGAGAACTGTAGAAGAGAGCTGCGGGATGCCTTCGGCGACCACTATGAGTGCTATTATTTCTACTGGATGCTGAACCAGGATTCCCAGGAAGGCATCACCACATCGGGCAAAAGCCATCCGCTGCAGCTGGGCGTAAAAATGACTTCCATGCAGGCTGAAGAATTCGGGAAAGTCAACGAGTACCGCGCCGAGGTCGGCATGGAGCCTCTGGAATTCGACCCTGAGCTGGCAGCAGCAGCCTGTTACAGGAGCTGGGTCAATATCAGCGAAGGCTATGGCGCCCATGACTGGCTGGATGATGAAGCAAACGAGGAGAAAGTCTATGCCCTGATGGATCTGCTCGATATGTATTGGTTGAGCGAGAATACGGTGCATTCCGGCGTACTGGACAGCACCGACCATATACACACCACCTTCTATATCAACTACCGCTATTCACCGGATCATTATGAAGCCATGATAAATCCGAAATGCAAATATTTTGGCTGCTCCCATATTTATTTCGGCAATAACCGCATCCCGGAATCGAGGCACAGAAGCGAAAGCAGCTACAGGAAACCAATGCTGCGCATAGAATTCGATGTATTCACAGACGAGCTCTCCACCCCGGTGCATCCTTGATATCCCCTGTTATATGCAGTCATAGGGGGCTGCCGCAGATTTCCCGGAGACCAGGCGGATCATCGCCGGAATCATCTCGGAGCACTCCGGCAAGACCATGGAGAAGATTCTGGCCAGAACCGCCACCGACAGCTGCTTCCGGGCGGCGGAGGCCCTGGAGTTCGGGCTGGCCGACCGCGTCATCACCAGCTTTTAGGACGAGAAAGGGAGAATACCGAATGTTTTCTAACGTAAATGCGAACCGCATCCTTGCCAGGGACATCTCCGTCAGCAATGACACCTGGGCCACAGGGCTCAACAACAACGACCTGGTGGTGGGGCCTCCCGGCAGCGGCAAGACCAGAGGCTATGTCATTCCCAACATCCTCCACGCCCAGGACAGCCTGATCGTGGCCGACACCAAGGGGAACCTGTACCGGCTCTACGGCAGGCACCTGGAAGAGGCGGGCTACACGGTCATGCACCTGGATTTTAAGGACGCGGCCGCCACCCCCTGGGGCTACAACCCCCTGGCCTATATCCGGGAGTGCCGGGACGTCCAGGCCAACCGGGACGGCGACTTCTACAGGGAGCAGGATGTGAAAAAGATTGCCCAGGCCATCTGCCCGGAGACGAATTCCAAAGAGCCCTTCTGGGATCAGGCCGCCCGGATGTACCTGGAGGCCATCCTTCTCTTCGTGCTGAACCAGCTGCCCAAGAAGCAGCATGACCTGTACCAGGCCTACACCTTCCTCACGAAGCTGGGAACCGATGAGGTGGAAGAGCTGATAGACGCAGAATGCCTCCTCCACCCGGACAGCGCCTTCGCCCGCAAGATGGAGATGATCTCGCAGAACGCAAAGGCGGAAAGGATGGATGCCAGCATCAAGGGAATCCTGGCCCAGCATCTGGACGTGGTGACCTACTCCGGCGTGAGGCGGATGTTTCGCATGGAACGGCAGGTGGATATGGGAGCCTTCCTCCGGGGAAGGACGGCGCTGTTCCTGTCCGTCAGCGATTCCGACCGCAGCCAGGACGCCCTGGGCAGCGAGCCCAGGAGGGTGCGGAAATACGATTTGGGCCGGGATGAGGTCTACCGGCGGCTGATGGAACCGTTTGGACGGGCTTCATCAGGGATGGTGGAAAACGCTGAACATGGGCATGCCTAAACCAAAAAATCACTTGCCTTTCCTCCCTGAATATGCTAGACTTTGTACAAAGCATTATTTCAAATCCGGTATGGCCGTTAGGGCTGCATACTTGTCAAATATTAAGTTTTTCACGCTGTCAGGGAAATTCATGCTTTTATTTTATCCATTCAAATTCAATAAGAGCAGGAGTTTCCGCATGTAATCCCCAAGCCGCGGCCCTCCTGCACGCAGAGGGAGGAGCTTTATGGCAGGAAACAGGGAGTACAAAAGCGACGTGTTCGGCATGTTGATGGAGGAGCCGGGGTATGCGCTGGAGGTGTATAACGCGCTGAACCATTCGGATTACAGGGATCCGGGGCTTGTGGAGGTGTGCAGCCTGGAGCGGGGGATTTCCCTGTCGGTGCGCAATGACGCGGCGTTCAT
>CAMTBF010000437.1 GCA_947068385.1 uncultured Lachnospiraceae bacterium | reverse complement strand
CCCTGATCCTCTTTTCCAGGATCTGCGGGGCGATGGTCTGCAGCTCCTGCTCTGATATGGTCATCATGAAATGCCCCCTGACCCATCCCTTATGGTTGGCTGTCCTATGCCCATACTCGACATAGCTCGCGTACTCCACCGGGTTCACGATCTCGATGGCATAGGTGTCACCCCAATGGTGGACTGCCAGCGAATCCGCATATCCCCTTGCCGGGCCTCCGGCTGTCCATCCACGCTTCAGTGTACCGCCTTTCTTGACAACCACCCGCTTGACCTTGCCTTTGTTCTTACCGGCTTTGTACCTCACATGGTTGCCGTCTGCATCCGTCACATAGCTCTTTCCATACTCGCCTACTGGGGTGCGCTTCACCACCATGCGCAGCAGGCGGGCTGCGAGCTCCCTCGCACACACCTGCAGGAACATGTCCGTCTGCCTGTCCAGCTCGCTCAGGCTCTTCTGCAGCTCCTTCATGCCTGATACATCAAACCTCCCCATCTTCCCCATATCACGCCCACCTTTCAAACAGCTCCAGGACAATCTCCTGGTGCGTGGAATAGACCGCGGGGACGCCGCTGCATTTATAGTCCGCAGTGACGCCGTCCTGCGACACCGTCACCTTCGACCCTGGCCTGACCGTGGCCTCAGGTGCCAGGAACAGCTTGATGACCTGCGCGATGCTGGCCGCTGATTCCGTCTGCTGCGCAGGGTTCGACTGCTTGAAGGAAAGCCTGCAGGGCTGCCCCTCCAGGACCACGCTGTCGGCATACGTCACGAGCTTCGACGCCCCGCCCTTCACCTTCTGGTGCTCGGTCACCGTGCAGGTTCCCGTATACATCCTTTCTATGGCCCTGCGAGCCTTCAGGACCTGAGCCTTCGATAGCATTTCAGCTGCTCCTTTCCGGACTGCATCATCACTCCCAGCAAGGCATCCATCCGGGCCTCGTCGGATGCGCCCTTGTCAAAGTCCACCTTCACGTCACCTTCAGACAAGGACGTGAGGATCCCGGACAGGTCAATCCCTTCAATCTCCAGCCTGCCAGACTGCTTCAGGCCATACAGGAAATGCCCGCATGACCTGTCGCAGAACATGGGGTACAGGCCCTTCGGAACCGCATCGATGTGGCAGTAGTCCAGCACCTCCTGTTCCGCTTTCCTGATGCTGAACGCCAGGTTCCAAAGACCGACCGCGTCCCATTGCATGTATCCGACGGCCTCCAGCCTCCTGACGGCCATCCGGCAGAAGGCCTCTGGCAGCGAGGAGCCCATGCACTCCAGGTTCTCACGTACTTCCGTCAGGTTCCCTTCTTCCATCCGATATCCTTTCCTCAGGCGACCTTATGCCTGATCGCCACGATGCGGAGCTGCTTGCTCTCATACACCGGCTTCCAGTTCGCCGCCATCGCCAGCTCCTCGCGGGTAGGCGTCTCCACATGCTCCCTGACCGCCCCTGTATAGGCGATCCCGCGGGGATGCAGGATGAAGGCCTTCCGGTTGATCAGGTAGTCGATACCCGCGCCCGTCTGCTTGTCGCGGTCCATCTCCGTGGCCACGTGCCCCACAGGGGAGCCGTTCCCCATGGCCACCGCGCCGTTGCCGAACAGGTACGTGGTGTACACGCCGTCCTTATCCACCGGACAGCCGTCGTCCACCGTGACGCGCCTCCCCTGGTAGGTGTCGAACTCCACGTTGTTGGAGCTCCTCTGGGTCTCGATCAGCTCCTTCTTCTTCAGGTAGCTCTTCGTGGCGGAATGCATGACCAGCCCCGTCAGCTGGCTCTGGGCGTCCCCCAGGAGCTGGCAGGCGTCGATGATGGCCGCCGCGCTGATCAGCTTGCCCTCCGCCTTGGTCGAGGATGCCAGGTCCAGAATATGGTCCTGCATCCGGGTCTCCGCCACCTTGGTGCCGTCTTCGGAAGCGGGCACCGTCCCGAACACCCCCGTCAGCAGCGCGATCAGCTCCTTCTGCATGTCCCGCGCCCAGAACGCCGCCACTAGGTCGCCGATGGCCTTCATCGGGTCGGAGCCTGCCAGCGCTGCCGCCAGGTTGGACGATGCCCACATCTTCTGCCGGAAGATGGTGGTGGACACGTCCTTGTTGGACCCAATCTTCGCCGGGGTCATCTTCTTGTCTTCCAGGGTAGGCTCGGATTCCCCGTTCAGGTCCTCGAAGAACGGCATGTTGTGTGTCCTGGCTGCCTCGCTGGCCAGCCTGTCGAACTCCGCGTTGTTGGTCACGATGCCGCACTGGAACAGCGCGGACAGCTCCATCGTCCTGTTGATGACATAGGGATTGAAGAGCTCCGGCACGATTACGTCCGCGATTTTTGTGATTGCCATGTCTTTTTACCTTCCTTTCCTGATTCTTTCTTCTTAGATTTTCACCCCGGCTACAGCGGCCATCTCCCTGGCCTGTGCCGGGTTCTCCCGCAGCAGCCTCCCCTGCTCCGTCAGGTTGAACGTATCCTTTGCGAAAGGGTTCACCGTCCCGCCTCCACCGCCGCCTGCGGGGTCGTATCCCTGGCCGGAAGCGTTGGGCTTGAACAGGAAGCCCTTCGCCTCCCGGATGGACTTCAGCTGCTCCTCCAGCCCCGCCACCTTGCCGTCCTCAGACAGGACCAGCTTCGAGCGGTCGAACAGGGCCGCGGCCATGTCCTCGTCATGCACCTTCCCGGCCACGGCGAGCTTTATGGCATTCGTGAGGCGCAGCTCCTTCATCTCGTCCGCATGCTTCTTCGCGTCCTCCTTGTTGGCCTTCTGGAGCTCCTCGATCTGCTTCTTCAGGTCTGCGCTGTCTCCGCTGGACTTCCGCAGCTCCTCCAGCTGCTGGTCGCGGTCGGCGACCGACTGCTTCAGGGACTTGTTCTCGGCATTTACTGTGTTTAGCTGCTCCTTTGTGGCATACCCCTCCAGTTCCTTCAGGGATGCCGCCTCCGCCTTGGCCGCCAGCTCCTCGCTGATGCCCAGGGCAACAAATTCCTCTTTCTTCATTGCCTCTCCTTTCCCCTGTTCTTTTATGCCTGCCAGGAAAAGGCATGAAAAAAAGCATCTGTTTCCAGACGCTTTTCCTTACATTCCCATCTCTTCTCACTTACTAAAAAACACCGCCGTTCAGGCAGTGTTTCCAGTAATTTTTAATATGTCCCCTCCCCTGACAGATACCCCGAATCATACACATCCGTCTTTTCAGAGACACATCTGTCTATCATTTCAATTACTTCACCCTCTCCGACCCCCGACATCGCCGCCATAGGGAAAGAATCGTCAAAGGTGTCATAATATCTGTTCAATGCGTTCAGTAACTGTTCACTCACTTACCTTCACCTCTTTCAGAATATTCAGCATTGCCTGATAGCTGTTAGGAAGATACTTTTTCACATACTCCAAGCTTTCACCACCACACACTTCCGCACTCATGATATTAG
Organism: uncultured Lachnospiraceae bacterium; assembly: GCA_947068385.1. GTDB lineage: Bacteria > Bacillota > Clostridia > Lachnospirales > Lachnospiraceae > Acetatifactor. The sequence continues at coordinate 247 of CAMTBF010000437.1, read as the reverse complement.
CCCATGCCTCAGATGCCGCTTCATACTGTCTGCATATAGACTTGACCTTTGACTGGTTGCTTGCATCCAAGCCCAAATCATTATATGCCTGTTGCAGCTTCTTTTTCAGAGAGCCTTTCAGCACCTTATCCATGTAGTCAACTGCTACATATTTGCGGTTATAGTATTTTTCGCCGTGCCCCCAGCATAACCACGACTTGGAGATTATAGCCAGGTTTGGTTTGACCATTTTTCATTGGATCTTCTT
>CAMTBF010000436.1 GCA_947068385.1 uncultured Lachnospiraceae bacterium | reverse complement strand
GGAAGCGATCCACAGCTTTCCATCTACATACATCCTTTCTCCTCCTTCAGCACCGCATTGCCATCGGCATCGTATTCCCAGTGGACTCCCTCCAGGCCGCAGCAGGAAATCCTCGCGAATTCAGGGGAATCCAGATAATCCAGCACCTCTACCGCTTTCTCGACATTCTTTCCTTTTGCGTTGGCAAAGTAGAGCTTGTCCGACCAGCCGGCACCGAATACGCTGCCATACCAGCCCAGGGTATTGACCAGCCGCACTCCCGCCTGCCTGGAATCATGATTCGCGCTTCCCGCGGCATAATCCGGTCCATCGCCGGACAGATACTGCCCCTTCTCCGTCTTGGCACTCAGATCCTCCGATGTCATGATGAAGCTGTCCGGATCCAACAGGTTCTCCTTATAGAGCTCATTGTAGAACCGCATGCTCTCCCAGAAAGCGGTATCCATGCCCTCGTTGTAGATATCGACCACCAGGTCGTTAGTCCTCATGTTCAGGACGTACAGCCCGCCGCTGTCGATGGTGGCCTGTCCGATTGCCGCCATTCCCCAGGAAGTGACCCACTCTTTCACGCCTCCCGAACTATGTACGCCCTTGGCATAGACAGGAAGTCCGTCGGGCGTTTCATTGTAGATCTCGTACATCTGTTTGAGCGCGGCGATATAGGTTTCGCCATCATACACTTCCGGACCCCCAATCTGCTGATAGAGATCCCATCTCACCTGATACGGAGACCAGTGTGCGCCGTTTCCGTTCAGAGGATCCTCCACGCCTGTCTGCGGCGTTCTGAAATACAGGCTCCCGGTTCCATCGCTTTTGAACTTTCTCATGAGCTCGTTGCGGGTCTCCAGGGCCGCTATATTTTTGCCGATTGTATCCAGATACGGATCCAGGGCAAGGGCATGTCCTCCCTTCAGGACATTGTCAACCGTATCGGGGCCAATCATGACAATATCTGCCAGGTTATCTGATGCAAGGGCCAGATTCAGTGTCTCGTTGTCATAGGAAATGAGCGTAAGCTCGATATTCAGCTTATCCTGGATGTATTCCATCACCGGGTTCGGCCAGTAATCCAGATCCGCTGAGTTGGCGAAATACATGCCGCCTATGGTGATGGGAATCCTTTCACCCGCATCCGCCTGGCCAGCCCCCTCGGCATCAGCGCCAGCCTGGTCAGGCTCCTCGGCACTGGCAGATTCGGCATTCCCCCCGGCCTCTGCCCCTTTGTCCGCATTTGATGAATCCGCATTGCCGCATCCCGCCAGGGTTCCCCCCATTATGGCCAGGGCCATCAACAATGATGCAATTCTCCTTCTCTTCATAAAGTCCTTCCTCCTTCAAATGAGAAATATTTGCTGAACCTCTTCCAATGTGATCACTTATTTGGTATATTTAATATTATATAGAATATTTCCCCTTATTGAATAGTGAAAAGCCTCATTTGTTTGTACAAATCATCTATGTTTACTGTGCGTGAATCGGTACGGATTGTATCATTTGTATTTTTATCACATTCTTTATGATTTTTTTACGAAATATATAAGGAGCGCCAAAATGTACAACGTCATGATCGTGGAAGATGAGCTGATGGTGCGCATCGGTATCAAAAACTCTGTGAAGTGGGCTGAATTTGATATGAACGTGGTCGCGGAGGCGGAAAACGGATACGAGGGCTTCCAATATTTCCTGCAGCACAGGCCGGAAGTCATCATCACGGATATCCGCATGAACCTCATGAACGGCACGGAGATGATCAGGAAAATAAGGGAGACGGACAAGGACTGCTTCATCATCGTCATCTCCTGTCTGGAGGATTTCGATCTGCTGCAGGACATCGTGAACTGCCAGATTTTCTGTTATCTTTTGAAAGCGACCATGAAGATTTCCGATCTGGAGGATATGCTCAGAAAAATCAGAAAGAAGCTTGATTCCGAAAGCACGGGCTTTCCAAAGGCCGAGCCTGAAAAAGAATGCGACCTCGATGCCGCGTTCCGCCAGTGGCTCCAAAGCGACGGGGACGCCGCCTATGCCGGGCTGGCCGACCGATACCCGGCCCTCCCTCCCCACCCGAAGTCCCTGTTCCTGTACAGGGCGAACCATCAGCAGGACAGCCCTCTTTCCGATCTGCACGCCAGGTTCATTTCGGATATCCTGGTGAGGATGCTGCCCCATTCGGCGACGCTGTGTCCGGACGGCTCTGTCTTCGTCCAATTGTCAGACCGCCTGATCGAGGATCCGGAGAAGACCGCTGCCGAAATCACTTCCGCCGTCACCAAATACCTGAACGTGGAAATCCTCTGCTCCCATAAGGTCTCCGGCCATCTGGAGGATTCCCTGAAGGAGGACATAAACTCGTACCTTCTTGACTCCATGCCTTACCAGAAGCATATCGACAGAGCCCTCGCCTATATCCAGCGCAGTTACCGCAAGGATATCTCCCTGTCCGATGCAGCGGCGTACTGCGGCATCAGCCCCAATTACTTTTCCCTGCTGTTCAAGCAGAAGACCGGCGAAAGCTTTACGAAGTATCTGAACAGGCTCCGCATCGAAAAAGCAAAGATGCTGTTAAGCCAGACGGACTTATATATCTATGAGATCTCCGACTCCATAGGCTATGGCGACCTGGCGTATTTCAGCAAGATTTTCAAACAGCAGACGGGCCTGTCCCCCAGCGAATGGCGCAGCAGTCCCGCCGGGAGGCCCTAGGGGCCTTTGGGGCTCACTGCGCCCTGCCGGAAAACCCCAGGCAGTCCAGGGGCAGCCGTATCTCTACTACGATATTATCGTCGCAGTAGAACCTCATCTCCGCAGCCGAATAGTACAGCAGCTGCAGCCTCTGATATACATTCCGCATGCCGATTCTTGCGCCGTCCTTCGGCTCCTTGCTCAGGTTTTCATTGATCTCCTTAACCTTTTCCTCCGGAATCCTGGGGCCGCTGTTCCGTATCTTGAGATTGAGATGATCCGTCCCCTCCAGATGGACATCGATATATATTTTCAGGGACGCATCCGTCATCTCGCTGTGCATGAAGCAGTTTTCGATGATCGGCTGCAGCACGAATTTGGGAAACTCCAGGTCATCCAGCCCCTGGTCGTAGCTCTGGTAGACCTCCATCCTGCGCCCGAACCTCAGCTCCAGCAGCTCCATGTACTTGGTCACAAAGGCGATTTCATCCCGGAACTTCCATGTCAGGGAAGGATTCCGCAATATGGGCTGTATGATCTCCACCAGCTTCAGCAGGGAATCCGCCACATTGGGCGCATCTGCAGCCATGGCCATCCAGCGGATCGAGTTGATCGTATTGTACATGAAATGGGGATTCATCTGGTACTGCAGGAAGTTGATGGAGCTGATCCTTTTTTCCTCCTCCACCTGCTCTATCTTTCGGATCAGGTCATCTATCTTCTCCACCATGTAGTTGAAGTTCCCGTTCATGTTGTCGAATTCTATGATCCGGCTCTCTTTCCCGATCCTCACCTCCAGGTTTCCATTTGCCACCTCGTTCATGCCTGCCATCAACCCATTCAGCGGATCGGTGAATTTCCGTATGATATAGTGCAAAAACAGGCACAGGAAAACGATTATCAGGCTTCCTATGGCAAGGATGATCCCTGATATCTGCTTTTCCGTCTGCCTGTAGGCATCCATGGGGACCACATTGATGAAATACCAGTCAT
>CAMTBF010000435.1 GCA_947068385.1 uncultured Lachnospiraceae bacterium | reverse complement strand
ACCATTGCTCGCCTATTTCATCAAGTATGTGCATATCATCGCCCTCCATTCTCTACCTATATTATACTCTGATTTTCAATTTTGTAAACTATATTCGAGAAAATATCTCATATTTTTACTCAAAATGTAGAATTGATTTACAGAATGCAAAATAGCAGCCCCCTTTCAAAAGGGCTGCTATTTCATGTAAATATACATTTGCATTTTTTGCATCTCTCTTTAAGGAAGACTTTGCCAAAAGGCTTCTCGATTCTTCGTCTATGTAAATCAGTGGCAAACCTATCCGATATCAGCCTTGTCCGATAAGGCTCCTGCACTTCCGATTATCTCTCCTTCTCCCGAATCTTTTCCGGTAACATCCGCGCTATTTCCTCCGCCACCTGCTCCGGAGATTTGTTGTCCACAAAGTATTTCCACTGGATTGCGCGGAAGGTTCCTTTGACATATTGAATGTCTTCCTGGATCTCCCTTAAATAATGCTCTCTATGTTCTTCCTTGTACTCGTCATCCTTGTATATTTGATCATTTTCGTCTGAAAAGACAAGCCTTTCAAAGATATGCTCCTTTGTATCCTGCAGTTCCACCGCAATTACATTCCCTCTCTTTAAAAGGTAATTAAAATTCCGGGCATTGTAAATAGGGCTTACCGCAATTACCATATCTTCCCCATTGTTTTCAATAATGCTCCTCAAAACCTTGCCCTTGACAATATATCTTTCATGGAGCCAGGGATTCTTCTTCATAAATTCTTCTAATGTCATGTGGAACGTTTTTCTGATTTCGTCATCTAAATCAAAGAACGGGTATCCTAGTTTCTTTGCCAGAATCTCGCCAGTCACCGTCTTCCCCACATTCGTTATTCCGAAAATCAAGACCACCATATGATATCCCCCTCTAAATTAGTCAGCAGCTTATGTCTAAAAGCCCATTTTCTCATAGACATCCCGGATTCCTTTCCTAGGATAGGCCGGATGTCCTGGGCATGAATCATGGCCAATGTCCCTATGATTTTCCGCAGAAACCTGTCATCCGCTTCGGCTCTGGCAAGCTCCTGATATCTCTTCATGAGGATGAAGATTTCATCGTCAACGGCCTGCACTGCAAAAGCTTCTGGCAGGAAGGATGGCATCCCTCCTGCCTGGGCCATACTTTCCCTCTATCTCCCAGCCCTCCACGGCATTTTCTCCGACAGCATCCGAAAACGCTCCGCATTTTTAAATAGTATACCATAGAATCCATCAACCATAAAGGGCAATCGATTTTTTCGCTACAAAACCTTCTCAAAAAACGCTGCAGTACCCGCTTTTTATGTCAGCCGCATATCCCCAGCACCTCCCGCGCAAGCTGGCAGTTCTCCTCCTCCAGGGAAAGCGCCTGCTCCAGCAGGGCAATCTGCTCCCTGCGCAGCCCCGATGTGGACGCACCGGAGGCCTTTACGGTATTGTACGCAATCTCGCACACAGAAGAACGGCTCAGCCTGGTACGGAACGCCGCGGCACCGTCAGCGATGGCCTGGCAGTTGTCCGCCATCCTTTCCAGCCGCTCCCGGCCCGTCTCCGGAACCAAAGAAAGGTTCTCCCGCAGCCAGGCTGCTGCCGCCCGCCTGGAATCCACCAGGGTTCCCAGCATGCTGTCGTTTACGCTCAGGCGTCTTTGCACATTCTCCCTGTCCTGCTCCAGCCGGAAGTCCTCCTCTCTGGAAAGCCCCTTTATCCAGGCCCTGTAGGCATCCCTACCCTGATGATAGCCCCGGCTCTCCTCCGCCTCAAAGGAACCGATCAGCGCAGCCAAGGAGGCTTTCAGGATATCCATAGGCGATTTCCCCTCCCCCTTTTCCCCGAAATGGGCGATGAGGAAAGGCCAGAAGTCGCTGTAAAGATATCCTCCATTCTCTTCAAAGACTTTTTCGTAGTCCGACTGGGCCCGGCGTTTCATCCGCGCATCGCCGTCCGTCTGTCCCTGGCCATCCTTCCGCGCCGTTCCACTCCCATCCTTCAGCTCTCCTCCCATCTGTGATTCCAGAGCATCGAAAACCTCCTGGTCGAAATAAGTACGGCACAGAAAGCGGTTCCCGTTGTCGGTATATCCCGTGATCACTCCCCACTCGGGAGCCACCCGCAGATTGATGGCCAGCACCGGCCTGCCCCTCCGGATATCCTCCATGATGGCCTGGCGCTCCGCTTTCCGCTCCTGCTTCTCCAGCCTCTCCACCATGCGGCAGCCATAGCCGATAGCGCTGTACAGCGGCGTGGCATAGTCGTAGGCCACAAGGGCATCGGTACAGCTATAGTCCCAGACATCGGTGAAGCAGGTACGGTAACAGGCACCGCTCATCCCCATAATCTGCTCATAAGTGTAGGGCTCCCCCATATAGGCCAGAGCCGCCTGGAGCGCGCCCGCCCAGGGGCTTTCCAGACCCTCCGCCCCCTTCTCCCAGGACAGAGGCCTCACGTTCTCCAAAATGCATTTGGAATCATCCCCCAGCACCAGCCTCGTGCCATGGTTCCCATAATAGACGGCCTGGTTCTCCGGGCAGCTCAGCACATGGATTCCCTCCCCGTTCAGGTAGATCAAGGTCAGATATTCTGTGTCATCGCTGGCGGTGCTGCTGGGGAAAGTCTCATGGTTCACCGGTATCCGGTCCCATTTGAAATACGCATAATGCTCCATCTTCTGCATAGCGGAGACGTATTCCTTCCCGTTCCCATAGTAAGCATCCAGAATCCGGAGCCCCTCCTCCGGCGCTACGCCTGCGCTCTTCCTGTCCAGAGCCAGGTTCTGGTTCTGCAGGGCATAGGAAAAGCCCACGCCCTCCGGCGTCTGGAACTTGACGGTCAGGACCTTCAGGCGGTCGCTCTCCAGGGAGGCACCGGTGAAAGCCTGGTTCACATAGACGTCCAGCACATTGTCCCGCACCAGATTGTCCAGGAAGCGGGTCACTGGCACTTCCGTCTCTCCGTCCGTGTACACTGCCTCCAGGATGAAAAGCTCCCTGGGGCACAGCAGGCTGTCGATGCTGCAGTCCAACGCCTCCGCCAGGGCCGGCAGGATGGCCGTCTCCGGCAGGCACTTCGCGTTCTCCCATTTGGATACGGCCTGGGGGCTGACCTGCAGCCGGTCCGCCAGGGCCTCCCCTGTGTATCCCCGCTCCCTGCGCAGGGATGCGATCCTTCTTGCGATTTTTTCCAATTCCATCATAGTGTTTTACCTCCAATCTGTCTTCAGCACTGTGAATTCAGTGCCCTTCTAAGTGCTATTGTAAACAAAATCAACGGCATTTACCAGGTATATCAGGTGAAACAGAAGCGGAAAATATCAACCTGTAGTTGAAAGCTTAGCCCCCTGAAAATTTTCCGAAAAGGTCTTGCTTATGACGCTGCGTAATGATTTATAATAGGCTTCAGGAGGGAAAGGACTATGGCAAAATACAGAGCGATTCCAGAGGGATATATGACAGTCGGAGAAGTTGCGAAGAAAGTGGGAATCACTGTCCGGACTTTGCAGTATTACGACAAAGAGGGGCTGCTCTCTCCATCAGCGGAAAGCGAGGGTGGGCGCAGGCTTTATACGGACAAGGATTTAGTTATGCTTCATCAGATTGTGTCCCTGAAATCATTAGGATTTTCTTTGGATGATATAAAACGACACCTGATTTCTTTGGAGACACCGGCGGAGGTAGCAAACGCT
>CAMTBF010000434.1 GCA_947068385.1 uncultured Lachnospiraceae bacterium | reverse complement strand
GTGATTTGTGGCGGAATCAGCGTAGTTATGGGGTACATAATCGAATCCAGGGTGGAGGAGAACGCGTCACTCTTTGACATGGTGCAGAACGCCCTTGACCTGACCCTGACGAATACCGGGGAGATGTTCGTGCTGTACGACGATTTCGGCAAGCTGGCCCTGAGGCATCTGTCCTCCATGGCGGTGGGGAGCCCGGGGGCCTATCTGATGGTGGACGAAGAGACGTGCGAGACGTTCGATTATGTCTCATCCATCGATGACAATACCTTCAACAAGGTGAAGCTGACCTATGACAATGAGGAGACCGGGTTCAGGGAGGTCTATATCGCGCAGGATTCCGGGAACATCAACAGATGGGGGATACTGCAGTATTTCGATACCCTGAAGAAGGGGGAGAACGGTCAGGCGAAGGTAGATGCCCTGCTGAAGCTGTACAACAAGAAGACCCGCAACCTGAAGCTCACCAATGTGCTGGGCGACAACCGGGTGAGGGCTGGCAGCATGATCGTAGTGAACCTCGATTTGGGGGACATGAAGCTGAAGAACTTCATGCTGGTGGAGAGCTGCAGGCATACATATAAGGAATGCATGCACTGGATGGACCTGACGCTTAGGGGAGGTGAGTTCGTTGGCTGACGCGAACGGTTTGGTGGAGGCCATGAAGAGGGCGGCACGGGACGAAAGGGAATCGTCTAAGCCGGTAAACGTGTATTTCGGGGAGGTGGTCTCGAAGTCCCCGCTAAAGATAAATGTGGAGCAGAAGATGGTGCTGGGGGAGCGGCAGCTTGTCCTGGCAAGGAACGTGACAGACTATATGACGACGGTCACTGTGCAATGGACGACGGGGGAAGGGGTCCTTCCTTCTGACGGGGAGACCGCCGTCCCGCCCCCGCATGTCCATGGAATCGTGGGGACACAGAACTTCATGATGCATAATGCGCTTGAGGCCGGCGACCAGGTGATACTGCTCCGGCAGCAGGAGGGCCAGAAGTTCATCGTGGTCGATCGGATAGGAGGCAAGGGATGATTCCATCAACAGTCGGCTTTTTGGACAAGGACTTCGAAATCGAGGAGCAGCCGAGCCTCACTTATGGGATGCAGGTGGACGGGAACCGCATCCGCGGATATACGGACGGGCTGGAGGCGGTAAGGCAGGCAATCCTCAAGATCATCATGACGGAGCGCTACCAGTATGTCATGTATAGCTGGAACTATGGGATTGAGCTCATGGATCTCTTTGGCGAGCCGTTGACATATGTATGCCCGGAACTGAAGCGCCGTATTTCGGAAGCGCTGCTCTGGGACGACAGGATCCAGAGCGTGGACGGCTTTGCGTTCGACTTCCCCCGGAAGGGCATCGTGCATGTGGCGTTCACGGCGCATACCGTCTTTGGGGAGGTGCAGGCGGACAGGGAGGTGGATTTCTGATGTATGAGGATACTACATATGAAGCGATTCTACAGAGGATGCTGGCCCGCGTGCCGGATCGGTTCGATAAGCGGGAGGGCTCGGTGATCTGGGACACCCATTCGCCTACGGCCATAGAGCTGCAGATACTGTACATCGAGCTGGACTCTGTTCTAAGGGAGGCATACGGAGATACGGCCTCCAGGGAGTTCCTGATCCTGCGCTGCAGGGAAAGGGGGATACATCCCCGTGAAGCGACAAAGGCGGTACTGAAGGGCGTGTTCGTTCCAGGGTCCATTGATGTGGCCGGGCAGCGGTTCAACATTGGCGATATGAATTATGTCGTAAGAGGGAAGATTGCCGATGGGGAATACCAGGTCGAGTGTGAGACGGCCGGGAAGGCCGGGAACCAGTTTTTCGGCGCGATGATACCCATGGAATATATAAAAGGGCTGCAGAGCGCTGAACTGACAGGGATCCTGATTCCGGGCGAGGATGAAGAGGGGACGGAGGAGCTGCGGCAGAGGTATTTCTCTTCCTTCCGCGAGAATGCCTTTGGTGGGAACCGGGCCGACTATCTGGAAAAGACGAATGCCATCCCGGGAGTCGGCAGGACGAAGGTGACAAGGGTATGGAACAGCGATGTCTCTCCGGCCGACATGATTCCGAAAGAGGGAGTCGAGACATGGTACGACGGGATCAAGGGGACGCTGAGCGGGGATGTCCGGCATTGGCTGGATTCCGTTTTCCAGGCCGCAAAGCAGAAGAAGCTTACGATAGGAGGGACGGTGCTCCTGACGATCATCGATTCAGAATTCGGGCCTGCTTCTGAAACGCTTGTCGAGGCGGTCCAGGCTGCCATCGATCCGGAAGTGAATGCGGGGGAGGGGTTCGGGCTCGCGCCTATCGGCCATGTGGTGAGGGTGGAGAGCGCGGCTGCGAGAACAGTGGATATCAGGACGGACATCACTTTCGAGCCCGGCTATGGGTGGGGGAGCCTCCAGGCCCCGATTGAAGACGCCGTCGCTGCCTATCTTCTGGAGCTCAGGAAAGGATGGGCGGACTCTTCCAGCCTGGTTGTGAGGATAAGCCAGATCGACAACCGGATTCTGAACGTCCCCGGTATCATCGATGTCCAGGAGACTTTGGTCAACGGTGCAAGGGGTAACCTGGAATTGGGGGAATATGAAATCCCGGTGCTTGGAGGTGTAAGCGGATGATAAGGGAGGTCAATCTTGTTTCCTACCTTCCGCCATTCATAGCGGATTATAAGGAGATTAATATCGCCCTGACGGCGGAGAATCCGGAATTTGCGCTTGTATGGCGGGCGGCGGACCAGGCCTTGAAGAACGAATTCATCGTCACGGCTGACGAATGGGGGATATCACGCTTCGAGGGTATGCTGGGCATCATGCCATATGAAAGGGACACGATTGAGATGCGCAGGACAAGGCTCCTGAGCAGATGGTACAATGAGTCCCCATATACAATAAGGATGCTTGCCGCGAAGCTGGAGCAGCTACTCGGCGGAAGGCACAATTTCTCCTTGCATCCAGGCTTCGAGGATGGGTATGGCCTTCTGGTGGTGGTATACTCCACGGACGACAGCCAGGTAGAGGAGCTGAAGTACCTGTTGGGAACGATGGTGCCGATGAACATGGCAGTGGATATCGTGTATGAGCCTGTGACATCCGGTCTGACAGTATACGGAGGAGGGCTCATGGAACAGGCTGACATACTGGAAATAAGGCAGAGATAGGGAGGAGACATAAGGATGGCATGGAACGGATTGGTACTGACTGTGGATGGACAGAATGCATTGAACGCGGCACAGCTCGCAAACAGCATGAACATAAAATCAGTCGTGGTCGGTGATGGGCAGCCTCCCGACAATTTCCGGACGCAGAAAGGGCTTGTGCACCAACTGTATGAGATTACGGACTTGAAGGTTGATGTGGAGGGGAAGGGGAGATGTACGGTAACAGTGGACATACCTAAAGTAGGATACGATTATTATTTCCGGGAGATCGGGATTATCGTCATGACTGATGAGGGCGAGAAGCTGTATGTATACGACAACTGCACAGATGATGCGCAGTACATAGTCAGTACCACAGGAGCCGAGACGACAAGGAAAAGAATCCGCTTGACGCTTAATATCTCTGATGTGGCGGAGATAACCGTGGTAGACTCTGGCATAATGTATGTCTCGTATGATGTTTTTGAAGAGACCAAGAATAGAAAGCATTATCTGAAGCGGACCCAATCATAATTTCTTCGATAA
>CAMTBF010000433.1 GCA_947068385.1 uncultured Lachnospiraceae bacterium | reverse complement strand
AGAAGAGCAGAGAGAAGGCCGAGAGGAACCAGAAGGAAATCCGCTCTGAGAAGACGGAAAAGAGGGAGTATGAGCGCCTGCTTGAGATTCGGGACAACTATCCGAAATACGTTCTGCGGATCGACGAGTTTGCCGGGGGAAATTATGAAGGCATCAAGAGCATGCATGTGGCGGATTTCCTTCTGAGCAGGGAATATTGAAAATATTGAGAAAAAAGAAAAAGTACTTGCGAAAGCAGAACATATGTGCTATCCTAAAGGAAGAACAAATGTTCTGCTTTTTCGCGGGCAGAATGCTGGTTCCGAAAAAGGAAGCGAAGGTACACGGGAATGGAATATCTGATAAACAATCGGGACATGCCCCTGGAGGACAAACTGAACATCCTGACGGACGCGGCCAAGTACGACGTGGCCTGTACCTCCAGCGGCGTGGACCGCAAGGGGGACGGCAAGAGCATCGGCAACTGCGTGGCGGCAGGCATCTGCCACAGCTTCGCCGGGGACGGCAGGTGCATCTCCCTCCTGAAGATACTGCTGACCAACGAGTGCGTCTTCGACTGCAAATACTGCCGCAACCGCCGCTCCAACGATGTGCCCAGGGCCACCTTCACCCCGGAGGAGATCTGCACCCTGACCATGGAGTTCTACCGCAGGAACTACATCGAGGGCCTGTTCTTAAGCTCCGGCATCATAGGCAACCCCACCTTTACCCAGGAGCTGATCTGCCGCACGGTGTGGCTGCTGCGGAACCGCTACCGCTTCAATGGCTATGTCCATGTGAAGGCCATCCCCGGGGCGGCGCCGGAGATCATACAGCAGACAGGCTTCCTGGTGGACAGGATGAGCGTCAATTTGGAGCTCCCCACCGCGGAGGGCCTGCGCAGCCTGGCGCCAAATAAGCACCGGAAGAGCATCCTGACCCCCATGCGGCAGATCCAGACCGGCATCCAGGTGAACCGGAACGACCTGGTGCAGTACCGCAGCGCCCCCAAATTCGTGGGGGGAGGCCAGTCCACCCAGATGATCATCGGGGCCACGCCGGAGAGCGACTATCAGATTATCAACGTGGCGGAGAGCCTTTATCAGAAATTCGACCTAAAGAGGGTCTTCTATTCCGCCTTCGTCAACGTCACCGGGGACAAGAGCCTGCCCGCCCTGCCCGGAGGGCCGCCCCTGCTGCGGGAGCACAGGCTGTACCAGGCGGACTGGCTGCTGCGGTTCTACGGCTTCCGGGCGGAGGAGCTGCTGGACGAGAAGCGCCCCTACTTCAACGTGATGCTGGATCCCAAGGAGGACTGGGCGGTGCGCCATCTGGAGCGCTTTCCGGTGGAGATCAACCGCGCTCCCTTGGAGGAGCTGCTGCGGGTACCCGGCATCGGGGTGAAGAGCGCCCAGAGAATCGTGGCGGCCCGCAGGAGCGGCAGCCTGACCTTCCCGGATCTGAAGAAGATTGGGGTGGTGCTGAAGCGGGCGCTGTATTTCATCACCTGCAGCGGCAGGATGATGTACCCTGTGAAGATAGAGGAGGACTACATCGTGCGCAACCTCACCACCGAGAAGGACAGGGTGCGGTTCGGCAGCGACGGCATGAGCTATAAGCAGCTGTCGCTGTTCGACGATGACCAGTTCTCGCGCCCGGTGACGGTGATCGAGCGGCAGCAGGCGGCGGTGGGGCAGCTGTGAGGGGATGTGCAGAGGGCTTGGGACCGCGGCGACAGCCTGGCAGAGAAGCCATGGTTTTGGCGGACAAGCGCAGGATGCGCGGCAGGCCAAAAGCAGGAGAAGGGAGCGTGCATGATCGTATATAGATGTGAGGATACCCTGGAGAGCGTCTTTACGGCAATCTACCAGGCCTACGAGGAGAAGCGGAACCACGACGACACCTTGCTGAGCCTGACGGACGATGCCCTCCTCTTCGCGGAGGACATCCCCGTGACAGCCGACGAGGAGAAGACCCGCAAGGTCATGCGCACCTTGGTGCGGCGCTTCGGCCAGGAGGACAGCTCGTGGCTGGCCAAGGCGCTGGCCGCGGAGGACGAGAGGAAGGCCCAGGCCGTCTATCGCACCGTAGTACAGGGGCTGCGGGGGAAGTGCCGTCCGGGGCATCTCTTCGACAATCTGGCGGATGACGATGTGCACAGGGCATTCGCCCTGGCCCGGGGCGTGTCCACGGAGGTGGGCCACCAGCTGCAGTTCTTGCGGTTCCAGGAGCTGGAGGGCGGCGTGCTGTTCTCCAGGATAGGGCCGAAGAATGACGTGGTCGCCTTCCTGATGCCCCATTTTGCCGACAGGCTGCCCATCGAGAACTTCGTCATCTATGACGAGAAGCGCAACCTCTTCGGGATACATCCGGCCGGGAAGCCCTGGTACCTGCTCCGGGGGGAGGAAGCGGACAGGCCGGGGGACCTCCGCTACTCGGACAGGGAATGGGAGTACCAGGAGCTCTTCCGGCAGTTCTGCCATACCATAACCGTGGAGGGACGGGAGAACCGGAAGCTCCAGAGGGGCATGCTGCCCCTGCGGTTCCGGGAATATATGGTGGAGTTCCAATAGAGGGCCCTCCCCCATCAGAGGGCCCTGCTCCCTGTGCCAGATAGATTCCGGACTATCTGCCCGGGGAGTTTTGTGCTATACTCATGGGAGGAGCAAGGACATATACAGGGGGCAGGAAGATGGGAGAGGAAAGCGCAAGAACGATGGAAGCCGTGGACATGAGCGGAGAGACGTGCCTGGCCGGGCAGGAGGGCTTCGATTTATCCACAGAACCGCAGGCCCTGGAGGAGGTGCGCGTATCCGTGCGCAGGCTGGTGGAATTCATCCTGCGCCACGGGGACATCGACAACCGCCGCCACATATCGCCGGATAACGCCATGCAGGAGGGAGGCCGCGTCCACCGCATGATCCAGCGCAGGATGGGCGCGGAATACCAGGCCGAGGTGCCGCTGAAGATGACGTTCCCCGCCGATGGCTACATGCTCAGCGTGGAGGGGCGGGCGGACGGCATCATCCACAAGGACGGCAAGGTCACCATCGACGAGATCAAGGGAACCTACCGCGACATCGCAAGGCTCCTGGCCCCCCTGCCCTTGCATGTGGCCCAGGCCAAGTGCTATGCCTATCTGTACGGCGCGCCCCAGGGCCTGGAGAGGATTTGCGTGCGCCTGACCTATTGCCATATGCCCTCCGGGGAGATCCGGTATTTCCATGAGGAATACGGCTTTGACAGCCTGGAGGAATGGTTCCGGGGATTGCTGGCCGCCTACCGGAAATGGTCGGACTATTCCTGGAGGTGGCGGGGCATCCGCGGGGATTCCATCCGGGGGCTGGAGTTCCCCTTCCCCTACAGGGAGGGGCAGAGGGAGCTGGCAGCCCATGTGTACAGGACCATTTATCATAAGAAGAAGCTCTTCCTGGAAGCCCCCACGGGGGTGGGCAAGACCATCTCCACCGTCTACCCGGCCGTCCAGGCCATGGGCCAGGGGATGGGGGAGAAGCTCTTCTACCTGACTGCCAAGACCATCACCAGGACAGTGGCGGAGGAGACCATGGACATCCTGCGGGGGAGGGGCCTGCGGCTGAAGAGCGTCATCCTCACCGCCAAGGAGAAGATTTGCTTCATGGAGGAGACCGAGTGCAACCCAGACTTTTGTCTTGCTTTTTCACCTGTAATCCATTTGGATTGACCTTTATAA